>JAEUIK010000538.1 GCA_016793185.1 Planctomycetaceae bacterium
GATCGCCCGCGGCCAGGGCGTCGATCTGTTCAGGCGTCGGAGGAAGCCCCACCAGGTCGAACGAGAGGCGGCGGGCGAGGACTTCGGGCTTGGCATCGAGTGCGGGCTCGAGCCCCGCGGCTTCGAGGCGCGCGAGAATAAAGCGATCGATCTCGTCGCGGGCCCACGCCTCGTTCCGCACGGGGGGAGCGGGACGTTTCTGGATCGGGTGATAGGCCCAATGCTCCGCGGCCGACCTGGCCGTGGTCGCAACCGGCGCCGGCGAGGCTGGGTCGGCCTCGCGCGGGTCGGCGGCCCCCTTGGCGATCCAGGTCTCGAAATCGCGAATCACGTTCTCCGGAAGCTTGCCCCGCGGCGGCATCTCGACAAAGTTCGGATCGTACCGCAGCGCCTGCAGCAGCAGGCTGTCGTCGGGTTTGCCCGGCAAGATCGCCGGGCCCGAGTCGCCGCCGGTCTGCCAACCCTGACGCGTGTCGAGGCGGAGGCCCCCTTTGACCTCTTTCTCGGGGCCGTGGCATTCGTAACAGTGCGCCACCAGCACCGGGCGGATGCGACTCTCGAAAAAATCCAGGTCGCCGGGCGCGGGATCGGCCGCACAAGCCACCAGCGGGCTTGCCAACCAGGCAAGCAGCCAGCAGGATCGCGGCAGCCAGTCGCAACGGTCGCTCAAGGTCCGAACTCCCAACCACGGGTCGACTTTCGACTGTAACCGCTTGGGGAGGATCGGGCAAATTTCTGGGCTTCGAGCCGGGGGCAGCGAGCCCATCGTTGAGTTTCCACGGCCGCTGCCGACCGATGGATGCCGGTCGAGCGAACATCAAGCTGCGCGCTGGATGCGCAGAAAGTCCTGGTCGCAGCTGTAGCGGTACGAGCCATTAGGCTGGCGAAAATTTCGCTCGACGTACGTTTCCAAGTCATCCCACGCCGGTGGCGAGGGAATCGGCAGGACGTTCAGGATGAATTCGGCCACGGCGCAGGCCGTGGCCAGGTCGGCCGTCGCGATGTGGGCCGGAACCGTCTCGACATGCGCGCGATACGTGCCGGTGCGCGCCTGCTCGGCCACTAGGCAAAGCGGCCGCAGATCGAGCCGCGTGCCCAGGAAGTGTTCGAGCATGCGCATGCAGTCGCTGTGGGGGTTCTGGATCGCCGCCGCCAGGACTCCGCCGGGATCGAGCCAGCTCAGCAGCCGCGCGAGATTCTCAGGCCAGGTACTTGGCGGCAAGTAATAGAAGACGTGCGAGCAGAGCACGAAATCGGCGGCGAACGCCTCGGCGATCTCGAGCATGGTTGCGCCGAGCACGCGGGCCGTGGGACAGGCGGCGCGCAGTTCGCGCTCGAGTGCGGGATTCGGTTCGATGGCCACGACCTCGTCGAACCGCGGCAAGAGCCACGCCGTGAGCTTGCCGGTCCCCGCGCCGACATCAACGAACCGGCGCCGGCGCGGCAGCGCCAGCACCTCACGCTCGAGCCAGGCATGGGCCCGGTCCTTCTGATCGGTGTGCGCCAGGAAGGTGTGGAACGCCGTCTGATAGTCCGGCGTGTCGGAGTCGAAAACGCGCACCCGCCGGGTCGGCGTCATGGTTCAGCTCGCGGTGTGGGAAGGCTATTGCCGACGGACCGTGCGCTGGAACGCCTTCTCGAGATCCTCTTTCTTGGTGAACTTGCCGGCGGGTCCGGTCAACTCGGTCGGGGCGAACCCCGCCGCCTCGACCGCCTCCCATACGGCCAGCGGGTTCGGCTGGCGGTTTTTCTCGGGCGTAATGACCGCGGCGTGCTGCTTGAGATTGGTCTTCACCTGCACGACCCCCGGCACGGCATAGAGCTTGCGCGAGATCTTTTGCGCGCAGGCCGCACAGTGCATATCCGAGACCTTGATCACCGTGGCCGGCGCGGCGCCCGGCTTTTGGCCGAGTGCCCAATCGTGCGAGAGAATCGCGACCATCAACAGCGACCATGCAAGCAGACGCGGGCGAAGATTCATCATGTGGACTCCCTATGCAGTTTCGGCGCGAACTCCGAGGGGACGGGCACGGCGGCCCCAACCGACGCGAACGGCTACCGACGGATGTAGATCCCGTTGGCCAGCACGATCAGGTTGCCCGATTCGTCGACGTGGGCCGTCCCCTGGATGACGGCCGTTTGTCCTTCGGCGAGATCGAAGAGCCGATCGGCGCCGACGGGCACGGCCTCGCCCTGCGCGTCGACGCAGTGGACCATCGCCACGGCGTTATCGTCCGCCCCCTTGGAGCAATACGGGCAGTTGTCGCCGCATCCGTCGGCATGCTGGTGCTCGGGAAGCGCGGCGGGATCGACCAGGAAGAACGACGCATGTTGAGCGCTAAAGACCGGCTTGCTGCCGCCGACGCGTCCCACGACGACGACGTCTTGCGAGTTGCCCGTCAGCGATTCGCGGAGCTCCAGCACGCTAACCGCGCCAGGGGGCTCCGCAGCCAGCTGCAGGCGGTCGCGTTCAGCCGAGAGCTCAGCATTCAGCGACTTGCTCTGGCAGTCGCAGCCCGTCGCGGTCAACAGCACCAGCAGCCCGCAGGCGGTAAAGTTTCGCAGCATCCCCTGATTCCTTTCAAGCTACCGGTTCTGCGCGGTATCCCCGGTGTCACAGCGTCCCTACAGGTCTCATTAGCGTTGTCGGCAACCGGACCCCGAGAGTTTGAGCCGAACGGAAGGGGCGGCGCGTCGACACGGGCAACGCGACTGGGAATTCCCCCGCAGGCGCCAGGCGCAACGGGACCGCCGCTGCCCCCTGCTCGGGCGACTGCGGATCGGTGCAATTGCTTATCCTGGCGGGGATTCTGTTGATTGGCCGGTCGCGATCGACTAGGCTGAGCGGGTGGTCAAGGGTCCGGCCCGGACGTCGCTTCGCGAGGGAAGCCAGCGAGCCGCCGGAAACCTTCCACGCCCGCCGTTGGTGCGCTGCCAGCCAGACCGCGCCAGCACTGTCACCCACCTGCACTTCCGCCTCAAGCCGACATGTCGCGAGCCAAGGTCCAAATCCTGGCGCCGATCATGGCAACCCTGTTGCTGGCGCTCGTCTTTGAGAGCGGCAGCGACACGGCTTGGGGGGCTACCCCTAACGCGTCCGTCGCCGGCGCTCCCGCCCAGCCGCCGGGTACCTTGGCGACCGCAGGGCGAAAGCTCTTCGAGCTCGATGTGCAGCCGATATTGAGCCGGGCGGGCTGCAATTCGGGAGCCTGCCACGGCAAGGCCCGAGGGCAAAATGGCTTCGCCTTGTCGCTCTTGGGCTTCGATGCCGAGTTCGACTACGCCGCGATCGTCAAGGACGCGCGCGGCCGGAGACTCTTTCCCGCCGCGGCCGAGCGGAGCCTGCTGCTGCAGAAGGCGACCGGCGCCGTGCCACATGGCGGCGGCGCCCGGATTCGCTGGCAGGGGCCTGAATTCGAAACCGTCCGGCAGTGGATTGCGCAGGGAATGCCGCGGGCCGGCGCGGACGATCCCCAGCTCGAACGCATCATCCTGGCTCCCGACGAGCACGTGTTGGCCGCGGGCGCGACCGAACAACTCGTCGTCACGGCGCACTATTCCGACGGATCCACGCGCGACGTAACCGCGCTCACGAACTTTGCTTCGAACGAGGCCGTGATTGTGGCGGTGGATGAAGCGGGACGCGTCACGGCCGGAAAACTTCCCGGCGAGGCGAGCATCATGGCTCGCTATATGGGAAGCATCGCGACCTGGAACACGGCGATTCCGCTCGCCACGCCGGTTCCGCCCGAGGTCTACGCTCAGCTGCCGCGCGACAACTTCATCGACGGGCACGTGTGGGACAAGCTCGCGCAATTGAACATCGTGCCCAGCGTTCCCGCCAGCGAAAGCACGCTCTTGCGGCGCTTGTATCTCGACGTCATCGGCCGGCTCCCCTCGGTGGATGAGTCGCGGGCGTACCTGGCGGATGCGTCTCCGCGGAAGCGCGCGGAGCTCGTCGACGCGCTCCTGGCTCGTCCCGAATACGGCGACTACTGGGCCAACAAATGGGCCGACTTGTTGCGTCCGAATCCGTACCGGGTCGGCATCAAGGCGACGCTCAGCCTGGACGGCTGGATTCGGCAGGCATTCCGCGAGAACTGGACCTACGACCGCTTCGTGCGCGAGCTGGTGACGGCCGAGGGAAGCACCTGGCGCAACGGGGCCGTCACGGTGTTTCGCGACCGCCGCTCGCCCGACGAGATCGCGACGCTCGTGAGCCAGCTCTTTCTCGGGACTCGGCTCGAATGCGCGAAGTGCCACCATCATCCGTTCGAGGTGTGGGGGCAGGACGACTTCTACAGCCTGGCCGCCTACTTCAGCCGCGTCACCTACAAAGGAGTGGGGCTCTCGCCTCCCATTTCCGGTGGCGAGGAGATTGTCTACACGGCCGATGCGGGCAGCGTGACCCATCCCCTGACCAATGCGGTCCTGCTCCCCAAGCCGCTCCTCGGACAACCGCGCGAGATCCCCGCCGGCGAGGATCCCCGCGCAGCGCTGGTCGAGTGGATGCTCGCCGACGGCCAGGAGTATTTCTCGCGCGTGGCCGTCAATCGCGTCTGGGCCGATCTGATGGGGCGCGGGCTGGTCGATCCGGTCGACGACCTGCGCGCCACCAACCCGGCGAGCAACCCCCCCCTGCTCGACGCCTTGGCGGCCGAGTTCCGCCGCTTGAACTA
>JAEUIK010000540.1 GCA_016793185.1 Planctomycetaceae bacterium
AGTTCAATGCCCGCGTGCTCGAAGAGGCCGAGGACCGGAGCAATCCGCTCTTGGAGCGGGTGAAGTTTCAGGCGATCTTCAGCTCAAACCTCGACGAGTTCTTCATGGTCCGCGTGGCGGGCTTGCGCGAGCAGGCCTTTGGCGACGGCGCCCCGCAGGATTTCACGGCCGACGGGTTAAGCCCGCTTGTCCAGCTCAAGCAGATCGCGAAGCGGACGCAGGAACTCGTGGCGGCCCAGTACCGCTGCTGGAACGAATTGCTGGTCCCCGAGTTGGCCGCGGCGGGAGTTCACTTCCTCGCTCCCGACCAGCTTTCGCCGGAGCAGAACGAGGCCCTCGATCGCTTCTTCCGCGACCGGGCTTTCCCGATTCTGACTCCGATGGCCATCGACCCCAGCCATCCCAATCCGCGCTACCACAATCGTGGGCTGTACCTGGCGGCCATGCTCGAACGGCGCCGCGGGCTGGGCCCCGGTCACCTGTTTGCCGTCGTGCAGTTGCCGCAGGTCTTGCCACGGCTCGTGCCGGTGGGGCACAGCGACGGGCAGCAGTCGTTCGTCTTTCTCGAGGATGCCGTCGCGGCGCGGCTCCCCGAATTGTTTGGCGGTTTCGAAGTGTTGTCGTCGACCACATTCCGCGTCTCCCGCGACAGCGATATCGAGCTCTTGGATCAAGAGGCCGACGATATGCTCCGGCTGGTCGAGGATCGCATCCGGGCCCGCGAGCGTACGCAGGCGGTGCGGCTGGAAGTGGCCGCCGGCGGCAACGAAGAACTGGTCCGCATGCTGGCCGAGGCCGAAGAACTGCACGATAAAGGGCCCGACAGCGACGACTACAGCGAGGTGTATCGCATCGCCGGCCCGATCGACCTGACCGCGATTCGGGCCTTGGTCGACATGCCCGGGCGCGACGAGCTGCGGAATTCGCCGTTTTCGCCGCGCCGGCCCGAGTCGCTCGCGCGCCGCAGCGGCGACATCTTCTCGACGATCCTCGCCGAAGACATCCTGCTGCATCACCCGTTCGACTCGTTTGACGCCGTGGTCGAGTTTGTCCGCAGTGCGGCTGCGGATCCCAACGTGCTGGCCATCAAGCAGACACTCTACCGCACCAGCGGCGATTCGCCGATCGTCCGCGCTCTAATGCAGGCCGCCGAGAACGGCAAGCACGTCACCGCGCTCGTCGAACTCAAGGCCCGTTTCGACGAGGCGGCCAACGTCAGTTGGGCCCGGCAGCTCGAACGGTCGGGCGTGCATGTGGTGTTCGGCTTTCTCGACCTCAAGACCCACTGCAAGGTCTCGCTGGTAGTCCGGCAAGAGGGGGAAAATCTCCGCCGCTATGTCCATCTCGGCACAGGCAACTACAATCCGACAACCGCCCTGACCTACACCGATCTGGGGCTGTTCACGGCCGACGAAGACATCACGGCCGATGCCACCGCGCTGTTCAATCTCCTCACCGGCTACTCGCAGGGACACGTCTGGCGCAAGCTCATCGTCGCGCCCAGCGATCTGCACCGCCGCACGATCGAGCTGATTGCCGGACAGACGCAGGCCGCCGAACGGGGCCAGCCGGCGCGAATCTTCGCCAAGATGAATGCCCTGGTCGATCATCGCGTCATCGAGGCGCTCTATCGGGCGAGCGCCGCCGGCGTGCCGATCGACCTCGTCACCCGCGGCATCTGTTGCTTGCGTCCTGGATTGTCCGGAATCTCCGAATCGATCCACGTACGGAGCATCGTCGATCGGTTTCTCGAGCACAGCCGGATCTTTGTCTTCGGCCCCGATGAGGACGCGCAGATCTTTCTCTCGAGCGCCGACTGGATGCCGCGGAATTTCTTCCGCCGCGTCGAGGTGATGTTTCCGCTCGAGTCGCCCGAATTGAAGCGGCGCGTGCTGCAGGAGATCGTGCCCGCCTATTTGCGCGACGATTGCCGGGCGCGCATTTTGCAGGCCGACGGCAGTTACTATCGCCCCGCGCCGGGCCAGCCGC
>JAEUIK010000560.1 GCA_016793185.1 Planctomycetaceae bacterium
TGTTCCTTAGAGGTGTCGTCGCTCGGCCGCAGCGTTCCGTAGTGCGAGCGGGAACGAATCGCGAGAATTCATCCAGGGGGGTGCGAAGGGCGCGGCTGGCGAAACTGTTGCGGCGCCGCGGCGCGAGTCGGGCGCATGCGAAAGGCCGCGCGAAGAGACTGGGTTCCCTGGCGACGACGGCGCAGAGCGCGCGTCGCGTGGAATTCGACCGGTACGCCTAGCGCCCGGCGTGCCGTGCGACGCGCAGTTGCGCCCGCGCCTGCTGCTCGGCTCGGTCGCGCAGCGCCATCGTTTCGGGCGTATCGGCCCGGCGGCCGCGGGCGGCGGCCAACTGCTGCTCAGCGACGGCCGAATCGAGATTCTCAGCCGGAATGGCCCGGCTGGTCATCACCGAGACGACGTTGTCCGCCACCTGGGCGAAGCCGCCGTCGAGGTAAATCCGGGTCGTGACGCCGTCGCGGACGATTCGCATTTCGCCGAACCCCAGCCGCCCGATCAGCGGCGTGTGCCCGGGCGCAATCCCCAGCTCGCCGTCATAAAGCGGGAGGACGACAAAGTCGGCCGGCTCGTCCCGGACGGTCGCCTCGGGGGTGACCACGATCGATTGCAACTTGGCCATCGGCGGCTTAGCCCTTCTTTTGCAGCTTCTTCTCTTGTTCCTCGGCCTGCTCGATCGGGCCGACGTACATGAAGGCGCTTTCGCTCAGATGGTCCCACTTGCCGTCGGCGATTTCCTCGAAGCTGCGGATGGTCTCCGACAGCGGGGTGACTTCGCCGCGTTTGCCGGTGAAGACCTCGGCCACCAAGAACGGCTGCGAGAGGAACCGCTCCATCCGGCGGGCCCGATGCACAACCAGCTTGTCCGACTCGCTCAATTCGTCGACGCCCAGAATGGCGATGATGTCCTTGAGCTCGCGATACCGCTGCAGGGTCTGTTGCACGCGGCGGGCGATGTTGTAGTGCCGTTCGCCCACGTAGCCGGGGTCGAGAATGCGGCTCGACGAGGCGAGCGGGTCGACCGCCGGATAGATCCCCTTCTCCGAGATCGACCGTTCGAGGTAGAGGAATGCGTCCAGCTGGCCGAAGGCGGCCGCGGGAGCGGGGTCGGTGGGATCGTCGGCCGGCACGTACACGGCCTGCACCGAGGTGATGGCTCCCTTATTCGTCGAAGCGATCCGCTCCTGCAGGGCGCCCATTTCGGTAGCCAGCGTCGGCTGGTAACCCACGGCCGAAGGCATGCGGCCCAAGAGGGCCGACACTTCGCTCCCCGCTTGCGAGAAGCGGAAGATGTTGTCGATGAACAGCAGCACGTCGGTGCCGGTCGTATCGCGGAAATTTTCGGCCATCGTCAGCGCGGCCAAGGCGACCCGCAAGCGGGCTCCCGGCGGCTCGTTCATCTGGCCGAACACCATGCAGGTCTGCTCGATGACCGAACGGCCGGTGTCGCCGATCTTGGCTTCCTGCATTTCGATCCAGAGGTCGGTTCCTTCGCGGGTCCGCTCGCCGACGCCCGCGAACACCGAGTAACCGCCCGAGCTGCTAGCGATGCGGGCGATCAGTTCCTGGAGAATGACCGTCTTGCCGAGACCGGCCCCGCCGAACAAGCCGGCTTTACCACCGCGGACGAACGGCGTGAGCAGGTCGATGACCTTGATGCCCGTCTCGAAGAGTTCGGTCTTGGTCGAGAGGTCTTCGACTTTGGGGGCGTCGCGATGGATGGACCAGCGCTCTTCGACGTGGACGGGACCTTGCTCGTCGATCGGCTCGCCGAGCAGGTTGAAGACCCGCCCCAGCGTCCCCTTGCCGACCGGGACCGTGACGGGCGAGCCGGTGTCGACGCATTCCTGGCCGCGAATCAAGCCGTCGGTGCTCCCCAGCGCGACGCAGCGGACACGGCCGCCGCCGAGGTGCTGCTGCACTTCGCCCGTCAGGTCGATCTCGACCCCCTTGTGCGCCGACTTCACCTTAACGGCGTTGTAGATCGCGGGGAGGCGCCCCTCGGGAAACTCGGCGTCGAACGTCGAGCCAATCACCTGGGTGATGTGGCCGATGGTTTGGTTTTCAGTGATCGTGGCCATGGTGTTATCTGGGGTTAAGGATGTTATGTGCGGGATTGGTGAACCACGAAGACACTCAGCCACGAAGGAAATTCAGGAGAAACTGAAGTCCATGAACTGCTTCGTTTTCTGATCTTTGTGCCTTCGTGTCTTGGTGGTTGACTTCCTGGTCGATTGCTTGTTCTTGACTAGGTGCCTTTAAGTGCCTCCACGCCGCCGAGCACGTCGAGGATCTCGCTCGTGATCTGCGTCTGGCGGGCGCGGTTGTAAGTCATCGACAGCGCCTTGATCAGGCTGTCGGCGTTTTCCGTGGCCGATTTCATCGCCACCATGCGGGCGATCTGCTCGCTCACCGCCGCGTCGAGGAAGCACTTGAAGAGCTTGACCTTGAAGCTGGTGGGCACGACCTCCTCGAGAATCGAGGCGGCCGAAGGGAGGAACTCGTACTGGGTCTGGCCGGCCGGCGCTTCCTCCTGGTGGGCCGAGGCTCCTGCCAGGGTTCCCAACGGCAGCAACGTTTCGACAGTCGCCACCTGCTTCGAGACGCTGAGGAACTTGGTGTAGACCACGTCGAGGCGGTCGAGCTTGC
>JAEUIK010000569.1 GCA_016793185.1 Planctomycetaceae bacterium
AGACCCCGGATTCCATGGGGGCGTACTTTTGCCAGACGGTCTCCCCTTGGAGATCGAGCTTGGCAAAGGTCTTGAGTCCCTGGTAGGCGCAGACATAGAGGAACTCCTGCCCCCCTTCGGCGCGGATCTCGATGCCGTGTCCTCCCCCTTGGAACTGCTGGCCGAAGGAGCGGATGTACTTGCCTGCGGGATCGAAGACGAAAATCGCGGGATGATCCTTGAGGTCGGCCTTCCCCTCGTGGATGACGTAGAGGTTTCCCCCCTGGTCGACGGCGACGTTGTGCGTGGTTTGCCAGGTGAACTTGTCGGGCAGCTGCGGCCAGTCGTGTTGAACTTCGAAGCGGTGCTCGCCTTCGCCCACCACGAGCGGAGCATCGTACTTCTTGGCGGTGACAATCGCCGGCGCCGCCAGGATGGCAGCCGAAGCCGTGGCGGACGTGGTCAAGAACCGGCGGCGAGTGATCGACGATGGCGTGCGTCGCTGCATGAGGGCACCCTGGATGATTCGCGAATACCTGCCGCGACCGGCGGCAAGCGCGCCGACCGCAAGCGGAGGCAAGTGGAGTTTCCCCGACGAGCGACAGTGTACTCGCCGCTGCGCGCGAATGCAGCCCGGCGCGAGGAATTCGGCAACCTGGTCCATTGCGTCACAACGTCTCTCGTCCGTACGACTTGCGAAAAGCTGGTTTCGTGATAATCTGAACCGTGCTTCGTGCGCAGGTCGGCAGCCGGCACGCGACGCGCCCGTGGCGCAATTGGATAGCGCATCGGTCTTCGGAACCGAGGGTTGCAGGTTCGAATCCTGCCGGGCGTACTGAAGTGGCCCGTGGGGCGGCGCCGTCCGCCCGCGTTTGGCTTCACGGCGCGGCCCGGTTCCGAAATGCCGACCCGGGCTGTCCGGCGCAGGGCATAACCAGGCGGGTGGGCTCGATCCTTCCCGCTCTCGGCGGCTGGTTGATTGGGTCCCGGCGACGTCGGCCGGGCGTATGACCACAACTGCAAGCTCGCAACGAGCCTCGCGTCCTGCACCGGCAAACTCTGCCTGCGGGTCCGGGGTCGAGGAGTCCAGCCTATGTTTCGCTCGGCATTGGTAGCGCTCAAGCCGGAAGTCGCCAACGATGCGCTCCTCACGTACGCGGTCGAGCTCGCGTTGCAGTCGTCGCTGCACCTGGCGGGCATCGCGATCGTCGATCGCGACATCGTCGCGCCCCCCGAGCCGGTCCCCCTGGGAGGGATGGCTTTCAAGCAACAGCGCGATGCGGCGCGACTTGCGGCCGGCCGGGCCCAAAGCCATGCCGTCCTCGCGGATTTCATCGAACGCTGCCAGGCGGCCGGGGTGTCGCACGAGACCATCGCCTGCGAGGAAGCGCTGGGAACCGAACTGGCGCATGCCGTGCAATGCCACGACCTGCTGCTGTTGGGGCACACGGGGGGGACCGTGGCCGGGGGCGAGACTGGCGCCCACAGCCATTTGCCGGCGATTCTGCGGCGCAACCCGCGTCCGGCCATCGTGACGCCGGCCATCGCCCGCTGGGGAAAGAACGTCGTCGTCGCCTACGATGGGAGCGTCCAGGCGGCGCGGGCGATCGCGGCGTTCGTCGGCTCGGGCTTGGAGCGCGAGACCGAAGTGCACGTTGTTAGTTACGGCGCCGATCTGGCGACCGCGCGCGAGGTCGCCGCTTGGGCCGCCGCGTTTCTCAAACGGCACGAGTTTTCTGTCGTCACGCACGCGGGCGTCGAAAGTGGTACGGCGGTCGCCGAGCGAATTCTGGCTCATTGCGGCCAGCTCGAGGCGAAGCTGTTGGTGATGGGGGCTTGCTCCAAGTCCACGCTGTGGGAGTTCGTCTTCGGTTCGGTCACGCAGCGTCTGCTGGCGGAAGCCACTTTTCCTGTTCTGCTGGACCATTGAGCCGCCCCGCGCGCGACCGGGTTCCGCGGTATGTCAGCCGCTCGACCCGCCGTGCCAGGGAGGGCACATCTCGACTGCGAGGGCCGGAGCGATGCTGTCCGTTATCCCGCTGCTGCTGGTCTTCGCGCTGGGACTCGTGGTGCTCACCGTTGGGGCGCATGGGACCTTGCACGGCTCCGTCGGCATCGCGCGCTGGGCGGGCATGAGCCAGTTGGCGATCGGACTGACGGTCGTCGCCTTTGGCACCTCCTGCCCCGAGTTGTCGCTCGATGTCATGGCCGCGCTGAAAGGGGAGACGGAGCTCGCCCTGGGTGACTTGATCGGCAGCAACATTGCCAACGTGGGCCTGATCCTGGGAATCGCCGCGATCCTCTGCCCGTTGCACGTGCAAATGCGCCTGCTCCGCGCCGAGGTGCCGATCGCCATCTCGGCCTCGCTGCTGGTGTGGGGGCTGGCGTTTGACGGCCAGCTCAGCCGGCAGGATGGAATCCTGATGTTGGCGGCATTCATCCTCTTCCTCGGCTACTCCTACCGGGCGGCACGGCAAGAATCGGCCCGCGCACAAGCGGAACTGGTCGAAGCGGCGCCCACCGATGTACGCCTGGGAAAAAGCACGTTGATCATGCTGCTTGGGCTGGCGGGACTCGTGCTCGGCGCTCAACTCATGGTGTACTCGGCCGTCAAAATGGCTCGCCTGTGGGGCGTCAGCGAGCTGATGGTCGGCCTGACCATCGTCGCCGTGGGGACGTCGCTCCCCGAGCTGGCCACCGCCATCGTGGCCGGTCGGCGGCGTGAAGTGGATATCGTCTTCGGCAATGTGATCGGTTCCAACATCTTCAACCTGCTCTTCATCCTGGCATTGGTGGCGGTCATCGCCGATGTGCCGGCGCCGGCGACGGCAATCCGAGTCGATCTGCCGGTCATGATCGCGTTCGTGATCGTACTGGTGCCGCTGATGGCACGCGGCATGTGCATCCAGCGCAGCGAGGGCTTGCTGCTGCTGGCGGGGTACGTGGCCTTTGTTGGCTGGCAGGTTCTCACGGCGCTCTAGCCGCCCCGCACGAGACGGTTGGCGGGGGCAGTCCGATCCTGCCGACTTGCCGATGCGGCGCTGACCGGTACCGAGTGCTCGCACGACCCGCTTGCCACCTTTGCGAAGTTCGCATCTGAGTCGATTGCGCCCCCCCGTTGTGGTGGAATTTCGCGATCCGGACACGCGCGCGAACCGGGTCGGGGATTCACCGGCAGCCGCGTTGGTGGAATCCCTCTATCTCGTTGCCATGGCTTGGTTTGTAAGTCGCAGCTCGTGCGAATCGCCATTGACACATGGGGGGCCGTGTGTCATTTTCTTAAGAAAACGAAAGGTTCGTGGTTCAAAATGAGCCTCGATCCGAGGATTCGCGACGAGCGTTCGAACGACGTTCAGGCGCCGCCATCCGACGACTCTGTCTCTTGCCCTGCGCAGAGAGGCTGAGCGACTTTGCGTTTCGATCGCCGAGGGAAGGAAAACCGAAAGATGCCGCAATCAATGAGCGTGTCGCGCCCAGTACTGGGGCGGGATCTGACCGCGGGGATGGTGGTCTTCTTCGTGGCGCTTCCCCTCTGCCTGGGAGTGGCGTTGGCGTCGAATGCGCCGGTGATGGCGGGACTCGTCTCCGGCGCCATTGGCGGAATCGTAGTGGGCCTGCTGAGCGGTTCGCACACGAGCGTCAGCGGGCCGTCGCCCGCCGTGACGGCCATCGTGCTCACGCAGATCGCGGCGCTGGGCAGCTTTGAGGCGTTCTTGCTGGCGGTGCTGATCGCTGGATTGATTCAGATCATCTTGGGGATTGCCCGGGCCGGTTTCATCGCGGCGTTCTTTCCCTCCAGCGTCATCAAGGGGCTCTTGGCGGCAGTCGGGATCATCTTGATTCTGAAGCAGTTTCCGCACTTGTTGGGTCACGACACCGATCCGGAAGGCGAGATGTCGTTCGAGCAGCCCGACCATGAGAACACGATCTCGGAGTTGGGCGAGGTCTTTTTCGACATCCACCCGGCGGCCGCAATCATCGGCATCGCCTCGCTGGCTCTGTTGGTGATTTGGGATTGGTATCCCGCGCTGAAGCGCTTGAAGGTCCCGGCGCCGTTGGTGGTGGTGATGCTGGGCGTCGGGCTCAGCCAGATGTTCGCCCAGTGGGGTAGCGATTGGGCGATTAGCGCCAAGCACCTGGTCGAAGTACCGGTGACCGAGGGATTATCCGGTTTCCTGCAGATGTTGCACCGGCCCGATTTCAGCCAATGGCGCAATCCCGCGATCTTTACCGGCGCGCTGACGATCGCCGCGGTGTCGTCCCTTGAGACGCTCTTGAATCTCGAAGCCGTCGATAAGCTCGACCCCAAGCAGCGGACCTCGCCCGCCAGCCGCGAGCTGCTGGCGCAGGGCGTCGGTAACTTGTCCGTCGGGTTGCTGGGGGGGATTCCCATCTCCTCGGTGATCGTGCGGAGCTCGGTCAACATCAACGCCGGCGCCCAGTCGAAGCTGGCCGCTATCGTGCACGGCGCGTTGCTGCTGTTCAGCGTGCTGATGTTGCCGAACTGGTTGAATATGATTCCGATCTCGTGCCTGGCGGCGATTTTGTTCTATACGGGCGTGAAGCTCGCGAGCCCGATGGTGGTCCGCGAGATGTGGCGGCAGGGGCGGTATCAGTTCATTCCGTTCGTCGCGACGGTCTTCGCGATCGTCTTTACCGACCTGTTGATCGGCGTCCTCATCGGCCTCGGCGTGAGTCTCGCCTTTATCCTCAACAGCAACCTCCGCCATCCGATCCGGCAGTCGATCGAAAAGCAACTGGGGGGCGAGGTGGTGCGGGTCGAGCTGGCGAACCAGGTGAGTTTTCTGAATCGCGCGGCCTTGCTGAAGGTTCTCGATACGCTTCCGCGCGGCAGCCATTTGCTGCTCGACGCCCGGCGGACCGATTACATCGACCCGGACGTCCTGGATTTAATACGCGATTACCGGCATCACTCGGCTCCGGCCCGCGGCATCGATGTGAGCCTCCTGGGTTTCCGCAGCAAATATCGCTTGCGCGACCAGATCCAGTATCTCGACCATTCGACGCGCGAATTGCAGGCGGCCGTTACGCCGGCCGACGTGCTGCGAATCCTCAAGGAGGGGCACGATCGGTTTCGAACCGGCCGGCGGCTGACGCGCGACTTGGCCCGGCAAGTAATCGCCACGGCGCAAGGGCAGCATCCGCTGGCGGTCGTGCTGAGCTGCATCGATTCCCGCGCCCCCACCGAGCTGATCTTCGACCTGGGCGTGGGGGATGTCTTCAGCATTCGCGTGGCGGGCAACATTCCGACCGACGAGGTGCTGGGGAGCATGGAATACTCGTGCGCCGTGGCCGGGGCCAAGCTCGTACTGGTGATGGGGCACACGCGCTGCGGCGCCGTGTCGACCGCCGTGCAACTGGCCGGCGCGGCGGGCTCGCCGGCCGACCGCACCGGCTGCCAGCATATCGAACCGATCCTGCGAGAAATCCAGGAGTCGATCAGCCCCAGCGAGCTCAGTCGCTTGGATCGCCAGTCCGAGAGCGAGCGCGAGGATTACATCAACGAGGTCGCCCGGGCCAACGTGCGGCGAACGGTCGAGTCGATCATCGAGCGCAGCGACACGCTCGCGGCGTTGGTGCAAGAGGAGCGCATCGCCATCGTGGGGGCGCTCTACGACGTGAAGACGGGAGACCTGACGATTCTCACCGGCGATTTTCAGGAAACCCCCGCCAAGACTTGATTACAATGCCTTCAGCCCTGCTCGTCGGCGCTCGAGGCATTCTCATGCGATCAACCGCAGTTGTCATCCGCAGCCAGGCGTTGCGCTCCCTCGCGCTGCTCGCTACCTGCCTGGCCTTGCTCGGCGCGGGGGGCCGCGGTCTGCGTGCCGCCGAACCCCCCAACATCCTGTTCGTCTTTGCCGACGATTGGGGGCGTTACGCCAGCGCCTACGCGGCGCTCGACGGGCCGGGGACTCCCAACGACATCGTGCGCACCCCCCACTTCGATCGCGTCGCACGCGAGGGCGTCCTGTTTCGCAACGCGTTCGTCAACGCTCCCAGTTGCACGCCGTGCCGGAGCTCCTTGCTGACCGGGCAGTACTTCTGGCGGACGGGGCGCGGCGCCATTCTCCGCGGAGCAGTGTGGGACGAGCGGCTCCCGGCGTTTCCGCTCTTGCTGCGCGATAGCGGCTACCAGATCGGCAAGGCGTTCAAGGTCTGGAGCCCGGGGCAGCCAGCCGACGCCCCGTTTGGTGGTCAGCAATACGCCTTCAACCAGCGCGGCGGACGGTTCAATCAATTCTCGCAGAACGCGACGCAATTGGTGGCGCAGGGGATGCCCGTTGCCGCGGCGAAGGAGCAGTTGCTCAAAGAAGTCAGCGGCAACTTCGCTCAGTTTCTCGATGCCAGCGGCGACCGACCGTTCTGCTTCTGGCTCGGCCCCACCAATGTGCACCGCCGCTGGCAACAAGGGTCGGGCCAGGCGCTCTGGGGCATCGACCCTGCTCAGCTCCAGGGAAAGCTTCCCCCCTTTCTGCCCGATGTGCCGGAGGTCCGCGAGGACTTTGCCGACTACCTGGGCGAGGTGCAAGCGCTCGATGCCCTGCTGGGCGCGGCGCTGGCCGAGCTCGAGCGGCGCGGCAAGCTCGACACGACGATGATTGTCGTCAGCGGCGACCACGGCCCGCCCGGGTTCACGCACGGTAAGTGCAACCTCTATGATTTCGGGACCGCGGTTCCGTTGGCAATCCGCGGACCAGGCATCGCCGGGGGGCGCGTGGTCGACGACCTCATCAGTCTGCCCGACCTGGCGCCGACCTTTCTGGAATGGGCCGGAGTGGAACGTCCCGCGGACATGACCGCGCGGAGCCTCGCCCCGCTGCTGCACTCGACCAGGTCGGGGCAGGTCGATCCCGACCGCACCTGGGTCGTCTCGGGGCGCGAGCGCCATGTCGATACCGCCCGCGCGGGACTGACCCCTTATCCCCAGCGTGCCTTGCGCACGACCGAGTACCTGTACATCATCAACTTCGCGCCGGACCGCTGGCCGCTGGGGGATCCCGCTCGGCTCGATGGCGCGGAGGATCCGAACCAGGCTTCGCTGGTGGCGAACACGCACGTCACGCTGGCCGATATGGATGCCGGTCCCACGAAGGCCTGGCTTGTGGCCCATCGTCGCGAGGTCGAGGGGAAGCGCTACTTTGATTTGGCTTTCGGCCAGCGGCCGCGCGAAGAGCTGTATGTGCTCGCCACCGATCCGCACCAGATGCGCAATGTTGCCGCCGATCCGCAGTATGCCGCCGTGCGGGAGCGGCTCGAGGAGCAGTTGCTGAGCGAGCTCAAGCGGACCGGCGATGGCCGCGTGACCGGCGACGGCCAGACGTTTGAGCGTCCCCCCTTCGCCGGTCAGGGAAGTGGCGAGGAATCGCGGCCGCGTCGCAACCCCAACCGCCGCGCCGCCAACTAAGGTGGAGCTCCGTAATTTGATTGAGCCCTGCCGGCCGGCAGGATAGCTTGAAGCGGTCCTGTCGATCACAGCCGGGGCCCGGGCCATGCCACACTTGCCGCACTCCGCCGAGACTCGCGCGAGCCGGCGCCGCTTTCTCCAGCAAGCCGGCGGCGGGCTGGGTGCCGTCGCCCTGGCCACGCTGCTCGATCGCGAGCAGCCGCGGAGCATGGCCGCAGAGTCTCCGACTCGGCCCCTGGCGCCGCGTCCTCCGCACTTCGCTCCCCGGGCGAAGCGCGTCATCTACCTGTTCATGCATGGCGGACCGAGCCATGTCGATTTGCTCGACCCCAAGCCGGAGCTCATCCGCCACGCCGGGAACCCCCTCCCCGAGTCGGTCGGTCCGGTGATGACGCGACGCAAGGTCGCGGCGAATCCGCTGCTGGCGCCGATCCAGCCGTTTCGACCGCGCGGCGATTCCGGACTCGAGATCAGCGACTTCCTGCCGCACCTGGCGGGCGTGGCCGACGAGCTGTGCGTGCTGCGAGGCTGCCATGGCGACAGCGTGAACCACCCGCAGAGCGTGTATCAGATGAACACGGGCAGCATCCTGATGGGGCGCCCCAGCCTCGGTAGTTGGGTCAGCTATGGCCTGGGGACCGAGAACGACAGCCTCCCGGCGTTCGTTGTGCTCCCCGACCCCGGCGGCGGAGTAAAGGGAGGTCCACCCGCCTGGGGCAGCGGCTACCTGCCGGCGACGTTCCAGGGGACGACCTTCCGCCCCGGGGCGACGCCGATCGTCGACCTCGCGCCGCAGCCCGGTATCGGCCGCGCCGAGCAGCGGCAAACGTTCGCATACATCCAGGAGTTGAATCGCCGGCATCGCGACGAGCGGCGCGGCGATGACGTGCTCGAAGCTCGTATCGAAGCCTACGAGCTGGCGTTTCGGATGCAAGCGGCCGCCCCGGAGGTGGTCGAGCTTGGCACGGAAACCGCCGAAACCCTCGCGCTCTACGGAATCGGCGAACGTTCCACGGACGAGTTCGGGCGGCGCTGCCTGTTGGCACGCCGACTGATCGAGCGCGGCGTCCGCTTTGTGCAACTCTACTCGGGCGACACCAACGGCTGGGATGCTCATCAGGACGTCGCCCAGAACCATGGCGAGTACTGTGCGCGGACCGACAAGCCGGTCGCCGGATTACTGCGCGATCTCGCTCGGCGCGGGCTGTTGGACGAGACACTCGTGATTTGGGGGGGCGAGTTCGGACGCATGCCGATGAGCGAGCAGGGGCGCGGACGGGATCACAACCCTTGGGGATATAGCGTCGTGCTCGCCGGAGCCGGTGTGCGGCGCGGGTTCGCTTATGGGGCGACCGACGAGTTCGGACTCCGCGCCGTCGCAGGCAAGGTTCACATCCACGATTTGCACGCCACGATACTGCACCTCTTGGGGTTTGATCACGAGCTGCTGACGTACCCGCACAATGGTCGGGAAGAGCGGCTCACCGACGTCGCCGGGCGGGTTGTAACGGAGATCCTGGCATGACGCGTGCATGGTATCCGTGGTCGGCACCGAAGGGGGGGCTGGCAGCATGCTGGTTCGTCGTGTTGGTCGCGGCGATCCCTGTTTCTGCCCGCGGCGCCGACGCGGACTCGTCGGGTTCCAACACGGAACTGATCGAGCGCGCAATCACGCCCGCCGAGCGCGACCATTGGGCGTTCTTGCCACTCGCGACGGATGAGCCGCCCGAAGTGGCGGATCCGTCCTGGCGGACGAATCCCGTCGATCGCTTTATCAAGTTCCGCCTCGAGCAGGAAAAGATCGAGCCCCTGCCGCGGGCGGGCAAGGCCGCGCGGCTCCGCCGGCTGACGTTCGATCTTACCGGGTTACCCCCCGAGCCCGCCGACGTACAAGCCTTCCTCGCGGATGAAAGCGCCGACGCCTACGAGCGGGCAGTCGATCGCCTGCTCGCATCGCCGGCCTACGGCGAGCGGTATGCCCAGCATTGGCTCGACCTGGCGAGATTCGCTGAGACGGATGGGTTTGAGCATGACCTGGTGCGGCCGAACGCCTGGCGCTATCGGGATTGGGTCATTGATGCGCTCCAGCGCGATCTCCCCTTCGACGAGTTCCTGCGATTGCAGCTCGCGGGCGATTTGATTCGCCCGGCCGACCCGGAGGCTGCTGTCGCGACCGGCTTTCTGCTGTGCGGGCCCGACATGCCCGACATCAATTTGCAGGACGAGCGTCGTCATCTGCTGCTCAACGAAATGACGTCGGCGGTAGGGTCGGTCTTTCTCGGCCTGCAACTGGGTTGTGCGCAATGCCACGATCACAAGTTCGACCCGTTCACGATCCATGATTTCTACCGGCTGCGGGCGTTCTTCGAGGCCGGGGACATTTTCCGCGATCACCCGATTCCGACGCCCGCCGAGGCTGAGGCGCGGCGGCAGGCCGAGGCGGTCTGGACCAAGGAGGACCGCCAGGCCGAGAAACGGCATCGCGCGCTCGAAGATCTCGGTCGCCGCAAGTTCCGCGAGCGAAATCCGGATGAGCGTCCGAGTCACGAGCAAATCCTCGCTGAGCTCAGCGACGCCGAGCGCGAAGAGCATCGCACGCTCGCGGCACGACTTGAGCAGCTTCCCAAGCTGCCGCAGTTGCCGCTGGGGAGAGTGTTTCGACCAGGCGCTCCACAGGCGGCGCACGTCTATTTGCGCGGCGACTTCCGCCGTCCCGGACCGGGCGTCGAGAGCGGCTTTCCGCGGGTGTTGCTGCCCGATTCTCGCGAGGAATCCCACTCCGCGCCGGCGCCGGCAGGCCTCGACCGAGTCGCCCTGGCTGACTGGCTCACGCATCCCGAGCACCCCCTCACGACGCGGGTGATCGCCAACCGGGTCTGGCAGTGGCATTTCGGCGTAGGGCTCTCGAACTCGCCGAGTGATTTTGGAGTCATGGGATCCGAGCCCACGCATCCCGAGCTGCTCGACTGGCTGGCGCGCGAGCTGGTGCGCAGCGGGTGGAGCTTGAAGCATCTGCACCGGCTCTTGGTGACGTCGCAAGCCTACCAGCTGGCGTCGGGACCCTTCGACCACGAGTGGACCGAGGCGGAGCGCGCGACCGCCGCGAGGAGTTGGGATGCAGCCCGGCAGCAAGATCCCGAGAACCTTTCGCTCTGGCGGCGGCGGCGGATGCGACTCGATGGCGAGTCGCTTCGCGATGCGCTGCTGTTCGCCAGCGGCGAGCTCGCGGATCGGCGCGGCGGACCCGGCGTACGACCCCGGCTACCGGCGGAAGTTACCGCGACACTGCTCAAGGACCAGTGGCAGGTCACTCCCGACGAGATCGATCAGCGGCGGCGAAGCATTTATCTCTTCGTGCGGCGGAATCTGCGTTATCCGCTGTTTGACGTCTTCGATCGCCCCGACACGAACGCGAGCTGTTCGCAACGGCACGAATCGACCACGGCGACGCAAGCGCTCACGTTATTGAATTCCGAGTTCAGCCTGGGCTGCGCGCGCCGGCTCGCGGCGCGGATCGCATCCGCAGCTCCGGCCGAGCAGGGGAACGCCATCGAAGCCGCCTACTGGCGGCTCTTCGCACGGGCGCCGACCCCGGCCGAAGCACAACTCGCGGCGGAGTTTTGCGCCGGGCAAGAGTCCCTGCTCCAGACAGAGGCTCAGACCGCAAAAACTGTGGGCGAGCCGCCGGACATCGACACGCTTCGCCGAGCCGTGTTGGTGAACTTCTGCCTGGCATTGATCAACGCCAGCGAGATGGCCTATCTGGATTGAGCAGCGACCTGGCGTCAAGCCTCGTCGCGGGTCTGGCCAGCCCATTCGGCGCTCAGGCACCGGCGTTCCGGCTGGTTTCGTGGAACGCGAACCAGGATGCATCAGGTTCACGCTACCCGGTGTCGCGTTTGCGTGGCCGCCGCACGGATGGCTCGAGCTGGCCGTCAGCGGCGGCCGTGACGACCGCAGAGGCGTGGTACCGCTCGCACATCCGCCGTGCCCGCTGCTGGACCAACTCGCGCAGTTCCAAGGGCTCGAGGACTTCGGCCTGGTCGCCGTAGCCCAGCACCCACCAGGCGATTTCCTGGATGCCCGAGACCGTCACCCGGAACTCGAGCGAGCCATCGGGCAGAAACGTCTGCCGCTGGGACTTGTGCCAGGAGACCTCGGCCACGTTGCCCGCCACGAGCGGATCGAAGCGAATCACGACGTCGCGATCGGGTCCCGGCTCGGGAATCAGATGCCAGGCATTGCCAAGGTAGCGTTCGAGGCTGAATCCGGACGGAATCTGGTAGCTCGTCGCGAGCGGCGTCAGTGTCGTGATCCGCCCTACGTTGAACGTGCGCGTTCCCCGGTGCAGCGAAGATCGACCGATGCAGTACCAGCTCCTCCGGCTGAAGAGCAGCCGGTAGGGACTGAGCCGGGTGGTGATGTGCTCACGCTCGGCAAAGCTCTGGTACTCGATCCGCAGCTCTTGGCGTTTTCCGATCGCGTCAAGCAGTTGCCGATAGACCGAGCCGCTGTCGGTCAGTGGATTCTTGGGTTCCAGCCGAATCTCGACGCTGCCGACCAGTTCGCGGACGTGCTCGCGGAGCACGTGAGGGAGGCAGCTCTCGAGCTTGAGTGCCGCACTGCGGGCCGGCGCCAGAAACGGCAGCGGGCTCGTGCCCCCCAACTCATGGCACAGCACCATCAGCGCCAGGGCTTCTTCGGCGGTGAAGTTGGTGGGGGGAAGAAAGTTCCGGCCGTTGAGGTAGTAGTGCCCGAGCTCCTCGTTGAAGACCAGCGGCACCCCGGCCTCGCGCAGCACATCGAGATCACGAAAGATCGTTCGCCGGCTGACGCCGCAGGCTTGCGCGAGTCCCGTGACGTTGTAGGTCTTGCCTCCTTGCAGAATCCCCAAGAGTTGCAGCAGTCGGGTAACGCGAGGGAGCTTCATCGAGCAGCCGCTTGTCGGGACGGTTGTTGAACCTGTCCCGAGTATCCCCCAGAAAGTGGGGATCTGGCAACTGTTTGCTGGACGGGCGCCGCCGACTGACGCGCCCGGCCCACCGTGCTGGGCATACCGTTGCCGATCGACGCCACCGGCTGGCTCGAACGATTGTTCGAGGTCATCGGCACCGGCGTCGTCTGCAGCGGCGGCGGATCCAGATTCACCGGCGGCATCTTCTGACCCGGCTGGACTTCCTCGGGCGGGGCCTCGGTCGGAGTTCCCTGGGCCGGCGTCCCGTCGATGCCCGGCTGCATGAAGTTGTCGTGGATGAACTGCTGGAACTTGCCGCGGCTCATCACGCGGGGGTTGGTGTAGCCGTAGTTGATGTACAGGCCGGCGTCACGCTCGCGAGCACGCTTGCGGGCGTCGAAGTAGGCCTTGCCGGGCCAGGGGCCTTCGGCCAGGTAGACGTTGTTGTATTCCAGCAACGAGCCCTTCCGGAGGTGGACGTCGCGGATCGACAGGTTGTAGTTGACCAGGTTGCGATAGTAGCTGCTCTCGGCATCGGCCAGGCGGCGCTGGGCGTCGAGCAAGAGGTCGAGCGTCGCGCTTCCCGTCTCGTAGACCGCTTGCACGGCCGTGACGTTGGTGGCGGCCGCCACGCGGCGATTGAAGCCCGTCTCGCTCAGCACGTAGTACTGGTCGACTTCGCGGAGCGCTTCGGAAAGCGTATGCGAGAGTTCGAGTTCCATTTCCTGCAGGATGGCCCGGTCGCGTGCCAGGGTGAGTTGGGCATTGCGGACAGCGGCCATCGCCTGGCGGAAGCCGATCGGCACCGTTAGCTGCAGGCCAAGCTGCCATTCCTGATAGTTGCCTTCGAACAGCGTCTGGTAGGCGTTCTGGAACGAGCCCGGCGGGTTGTCGCCGTAGCCGATCAGGTCGTTACCGAAACCGCGCCAGCGATAGATGCCCGATGCGTCGAGTCGCGGCAAGAGGAAGTTCCGCGAGGCGATCAGTTCCATTTCGCGCTGCTTGATGCGCCACTTCTGACGCCGCAACTCGACCGCTCGCGCCATCGCTTCCAGCTGGACCTCGTGCCAGTCGAAGTGCACCCGGGCGGTGGTCGGCTCGTCCATCGGGCGAATCAACCGGCCGTCGGTCGCGGCCAGACCCATCAGGTAGCGCAACCGCGACTCGGTGGCGAACAGCGTCGAGAGCGCGTTCTCGACCTGGCCGCGGAACAGGAAGTACTGCTCGCGGGCTTGAGCCTCTTTCTCCGCTTCGCCGCCGACCGAACCGGTGACCCACAACGCATGCACACGCTGGTAGGTGACAAGGGCACTATCGCGACCGGCCAGCAAGGCGTCGAGATTGCGATACTGGAAGTGCAGTTCCCAATAGGCGGTCTCGACTTCCATCACCAGGTTGCGGACCGCGTACTCGAAGTCGGCGATCACGATGTCGTTGTTGATGCGGGCGAGGATCACGCCGTTGGAGAAGAAGAAGCCCGGCACCGCGTTCGGACCGGCGATCCGGTTGAATTGTACGCCGGCCCCTTGCAACAACGGCTGGCGGAACTCGGCCTCGAAGTTCGTATTCCAGTCGCTGGGGAACCGCCGCGTGGGGTTGTTGTTCCAGTCGTAGGCCGTGTTGTTGCGGAAGAAGAACGTACTGCCCGTGGCCGTCGTCTTGCGAAGTTCGGTCGTGCTGTTGGCCAGGTCCTGCTCGAACACCGGGGCGAAAATCAAGTTACCGAAGCCGCCGACGTTGATCGGCCGGTCGTTCTTCTGCCAGAAGATGTTGCTGCTGAGCTGCGCGTCGAACTGCGACAAGGCGCCCTCGACGCCGGTCCGCGGGTTGCTTTCCTGGATGGCCGGGTCGTACACGGTGCGCGCCTGGTCGGGACCCGCGAGCAACTGCCCCGGAGGACCGAGCACGCGCCCGCCCGAGGTGCGCATCACCTTGCTGTTCGCCAGGCAGTATTGAATCGCTTGCTCGAGGGTGAGATCCCAATACTCGCGGATCTCGGCGTTCTTGACCGTGAACGGCGCCTCGGCGCCATCCACCTCGGCCAGGCTGGGGGGCGTGACGTCCGGGTACTCGATCTGCGTCGCCACGTCGCGGTAGTGCGACATGTCGCCATCATCGAACAGGTAGAACGGCTGGCTCGGGCGGCAACCGACGGCTGTCGCAACCAACAGGATGACGAGTGCCGCGGGCATCTGGCGTAGCCGGGTCATGGATGAAACTTCCGTGAACAAAGTCGTGCAGCCAGGACGCTTGCCGGATTCCCGCCTGCTGGCTGGCCCTGCTGGCAACAAATCCCAGCGTGGGCGCAGCTACGCGCGGAATATCCGGCACCCTTGGTATCGGCAGCACAACCGGCAAACTTGGAAGAATCCTGACGACCGCTAAGGAGCACGCACGAAGCGCACTCTGCGATGCTTGCCTAAATCGCCAGAACTGGCGGGACGAGAGGTGTCGGTCGATGGCTAGCACGGCGAAATGCCAGCATTGCCATGAACGCGGCGCTAGCAATTACGCGCACCGGCGCTCGACGCATGGCGGCGAGAGTTGGCGCCAGCACCTTGCCAACTGCCGGCAGGCAGTCGTTTACAGGTACATGCCCATGTACCCGCCATGCTGGTCGCTGTCGCGTTGCAGCCGCTCGATGCGCTGCACGGTCTGCGCCAGGTCGCCCGCCAGGATATAGCGGTCGAACTCGACGGCAATCACGTGCTGCACGGTTTCGCGGAACCAATTCACGATTGGCTCCGTCAGCCAGTCGCAGGTCTCGCGCACCAGCTCGACCTGCAAGTCGCACGACACGGTCTTGGCATCGGTCTCGTCCGTGATGGCGGTGCCATCAAACGAAAACTCGATCATCCCAATCTCGGGACTGTTTGTCAGGTGGAACACGCAGCGGGCGTTGTACAGGTAATAAGTGTTGTGCGAACCGTGCGTCTCGAGGGCGTGTTTGATCCGCTCGCAACGCGCCCGGTACTTGGGCGAGGCATCGAGCGGGATATCGAGACGGCCGATCGAACGCAGCGGCAAGCAGTCAAAACGAATATCGACGTAACGGTCCATCTGGGGATCCTGTGCGCGTCCGGCGGTTCGCGAACTCCTGAGACAGCAGAAGCCATTCACCCGCGAAAATCAAGCGGGATAGCGGGGCCTGGCCGGCGCAGCCAGCGGCCAAAGCCGACTGGCACGCTGCACGAGCGCTAGCGCGCCGCGGCCGTCTGAGCCGCCGTCTGAACCGGAGTCGCCGGCACCAGGCCGACGCTCATCCAGCCGGCCGCCGTCGCAAAATTGTTCAGCTGCAGCGGTCCGATGTTCTTGAACCGCCCGATCGGCTCCAACACGTCGCC
>JAEUIK010000578.1 GCA_016793185.1 Planctomycetaceae bacterium
GAGGCGCAGCAGTCGCAGCAGCCCCCTCCGCCGCCGGGCGAACCGCAGGAACCGCCGCTCGTCGACCAGCTGGCCGAGCTCAGGATGATTCGCTCGCTGCAAATGCGCGTCAATCGCCGCACGCAAACCTACACCAAGTTGATCGACGGCGAACAAGCCGAGAAGCCGGAGCTCCTCGAGGCGATCAAGGACCTCGCCCAGCGGCAGGACCGGATCTACCGCACCACGCGCGACATTGTTGTGGGAAAAAACCAATGACGGAACGCCGCACTACCTCCAACGCGCCATGCGCACGAACGCGAGAGCGCCAGGGCATCGCCCGCTCGTGGGCGCTGCTGGCGGTCGTCTCGCTCGCCGTCGCAGCCCCGGCGCCGGCCGCAGCCGACGAAGCCGGGCAGGATCCGTTCGCCCCGTCGGCCACGCTCGCCGTTCCAGCCGTCGACGCTATCCGCAGCCAGGCGCTCGAGTGGTTGGCCCAGCAAGGGGCCGCTGCCAGCGTCCAGGCGCAGGGGGCCGAGATCTGGGGCCCCGCCGTGACTGGTGGAGACGAACTGCTCGCGCGTCTGGCGGCCACCATCGCGCTGGGACACCCGGCTGCCGCCGAGTTGGTGGCGCTTTGCCAGGCCCCACCGGCCACCCCGCGCTTGCCCGACGCCGCCTGGCTCTTGAGCGCCGATCAACCGCCGCTGGTCGCCAGCAACTTGCGTTTGCTGTACGGTCGCTGGTTGGCGCAAAACCGCTTGTACGACGAAGCGCACGCCCAGCTATCCGAGCTCGATCCCGCCAAGGTCGTCGACCCGGCGGCCTTGCTGTTCTATCAGGCGGTCGTGGCGCATCGCATGCTCCAGCGCGAGGCAGGGCTCCAGGCGCTCGCGCGACTGCAGCACGACGTCGCCGATTGCCCCGAGCGCTATCGTGCCCTGGCCGGGATGCTCGAGACCGACCTGAAGGGACTGGAGGACGATTCGCTCGACCATATCTCACGTCGCATGGAGGACATCCGGCGGCGGCTCGATCTGGGCCGCGCGGGACCCAAGACCCGCGCGGTCGAGGATGGTGTTATCGCGTCGCTCGACAAATTGATCGAGGAGATGGAGCAGCAACAACAGCAACAGCAGCAGCAATCGAGTTCGGGCGGGGGAAATACGCAGCCCTCGAGTCCCGCCCCTGATTCCGGCGTGCTCGGCGGCAGCGGGCCCGGCGAGACGCGCAAGCGCAACATCGGCAACGAAAGCGGCTGGGGCGCCCTGCCACCCAAAGAACGCCAGCAGGCCATGCAGCAGATTGGCAAGGATTTTCCTTCGCACTATCGCGATGTGGTCGAGCAGTATTTCCGCAAACTAGCGAGCGAAGACCGCCCCGCTTCGGAGAAGTAACCCACGCGATGCTCACTTGGCTGCTCACAACCGTTCTGCTCGCCGCTGACCCGGCTCCCCAGGCCGCGTGGCCCGTCACCGTCCAGACGATGGATGGCCGGGCCATCGAGGGAGAGCTCATCGGGCTCGAACCGCAACGGCTGATCGTGCGGCACGAGGGCCAGGACGCCGAGATCGAGGTAGCGCAGCTCCTCGGCGTGGCACTCCGCGGCGCGCCGCCGGGCGCCGCCGCGCCAGCCGCGCCCCCCATCGCCGTGAAGTTGGTGGATGGCTCGCAATTCGGCGCCGAGTCCTGCACCACGACCGCGCAGGTTGCCACGTTCCAGCTCCCGGGGGGCATCGCGGCGGAGATCCCCACCGCCGGCGTCGCCTGGGTTCGCTTTCGCACTCCCTCGGCCGAAATGGATGCCGAGTGGGAGCGCATCCTGGCGGCCGAAGCCGCGGCCGATGTCCTCGTCGTCCGCAAACAGGGAGCCCTCGATTATTTCGAGGGCATCGTCCGCTCGGTCAAGCCCGAGGGCATCGAGTTCGAAGTCGACGGCGAAGTGCTGCCAGCCAAGCCCGCCAAGGTCGAAGGGTTTCGCCTCTCGCAGCGGGCGGTACCCAAGCTGCCCGAGTCGATTTGCGTGATCGCCCGCGCTGGCGGTCAGGAATTGCGGGCGGCCGGGCTGGCGCTGGTCGACGGGAAGTTGCAAGTCACCACTCCGGCGGGCCTCAAGCTCGCGCTGGGGGCCGCCGATATCACCCGCCTCGACTTCTCGCAGGGGAAGCTCGTCTTCCTCAGCGATCTCGATTGGGATCCGCAGCTATACGAGCGGCAATCGTATTTCGGCGGCAGCCGTCCCATCGAAGCGGGGCTCGATCTCTTTCCGCCGCAGCGCGATCGCGGACTCGACGGCGGCCCGCTCGAACTGAGTCGCCGCTCCTACGCCAAGGGGCTGGCACTGCACAGCCGCACCCGGCTGGTTTATCGCCTGCCGGGCGAGTATCGCCGGTTCCTGGCCACCGCTGGCATCGACGATCGCGCCGGCCAGGAAGGCAACGTCCGACTCGTGATTGAAGGAGACGGTCGCGAACTCTACGCCGCGACGATCCGCGGCGGCGAAGCGCCAGTGGCAATCGACCTCGACATTACCGGCGTCAAACGCCTGGGGTTGTTGGCCGACTTCGGTCTCGACCTCGATATCTCTGATCATCTCGATCTGGTGGAGGCACGAGTCGTTAAATGAGATTCCGCGCACTTCCGCTCACGCTGCCACTGCTGGCGGTGCTCGTACCGGCGACGGCGCGCGCCGTCGACCCCCAGGTGCTCGATGCCGAAGCTCGGCGCATCGCCGTAGTGGAGAAGATCCGTCCCGCGGTGCTGGCGATCTTCTCTCCCGATGGCGGCGGCGGCGGCTCCGGCGTGGTGATCTCGCCCGATGGCTACGCGCTGAGCAACTTTCACGTCACCAAGGGGGCCGGCGATGCGATGAAGTGCGGCATGGCCGACGGCAATTGCTACGATGCCGTGATCGTGGGCATCGATGCCACCGGCGACGTCGCGCTGCTGAAGCTGCTGGGGCGCGACGACTTTCCCGCGGCCGAGATCGGCGATAGCGACAGCGTGCAGGTCGGCGACTGGGCTTTCGCCGTCGGCAACCCGTTCCTGCTGGCGACCGATTTCCAGCCGACGTACACGTTCGGGCTGATCTCTGGCGTCCACCGCTATCACTACCCGGCCGGCACGTTGCTCGAGTACGCGGATTGCATCCAGACGGACGCGGCCATCAACCCCGGTAACTCGGGGGGACCGCTCTTCAACGCTCAGGGACAACTGATTGGCATCAACGGGCGCGGCTCGTTTGAAAAGCGCGGGCGGGTCAATGTCGGCGTTGGTTACGCGATCAGCATCAACCAGATCAAGAATTTCCTCGGCTGCCTCAAGAGCGGCCGCGTCGTCGATCATGCCACGCTCGGCGCTAACGTCGCCAGCGACGACCAGGGACGCGTGATCGTCAACGACGTGCTCGAGGACTCCGATGCCTGGCGCCGTGGATTGCGTTACGGCGACGAGATCGTCAGTTTCGGCGGCCGCACGATTCGTTCGGTCAACGCCTTCAAGAACGTGCTCGGGACTTTCCCCAAGGGTTGGCGCGTCCCGCTCGTCTTCCGCCGCGGCGGCGAGCGCATCGAGACCTTCGTCCGACTCGACGGCGTCCATCGCGAGGCCGAGCTGTGGGCGAAAGTGCAAGGGCGGCCTCCCGACCTTGAGCCGAAGGAAAAGCCCGAACCTCCCGCCCCCGGCAAAGAAGAGAACGAATCGGAGAAACCGCCCGAGGATATTCCGGCGCAGCCCGGCGGCGGCGCTCCCGACGCCCCGGGGCCGCGCGACCTGAAACGGATTTTCAAGCCGGGCGAACCGGGTGCGCCGAAAATCGAGCCGTCGCTTCCGAGCCCTGGCCAGCCCAATCCGGGGCAGCCGCGGCCCGGCCCGCGTCGCCCGGCGCGCGCCAAGCCGGCCGAGGCCGAGATGCCCGAGATTGTCCGCCAACATTTCGAACCGCGCAAGGGTTATGCCAATTACTATTTCAACCTCCGCCAACAGGAGCGACTGGCCAAGGCACTGGCCGGGGCCGGAGATTTCAAGGCCGTCAAGGGGACGTGGAAGTTCGCCGGCGAGATGCTCAACGCCGATATGGCCAGCTTCGAACTGACCGACGCCGAAGTGCTCGGCACGCTGCCGGGGGGTCAGGTGCGACTGACGGTAACCGACGATCTCAGTGAATCGCTCGACCCGCTCGACAGCGGCGGACTGCTCGCGGCCATCCACCTCTGGCGACACTTGCTGCTGAACGGCCTGGCTGGCTTCGACCAGGTTTCGTACTACGGCACCGCTCCTGTGCCCGGCCAGGCCGGGCTCTGCGATGTCCTGATCGCCCGCCGGGGGAGCGTCGACGCTCATTTCTACTTCGATCCCGCCAGCGGTCAGTTGCTGGGGTTGGAGATGTTCGCCGACGATCAGTCGGATCCCTGCACGGTCTACCTGGCGGGGTACGAAGAGACGGACGGGCGACTCTTGCCGCGACGCTGGGAGGTGCATTATGGCGACGAGTTGTATGGGATTTTCGAGTTCGACGAAGTGACGCTCGCGCCAGAAGTCGCGGCCGAGTAGCCTGCCCGATCGTTTGCTTAAAGGTGTCATGTGTTGAGCTGCAGCCCCATGTTCCGCCGCCTTCCTGGTCGTTTCGGGCCAGCGTTCGTCGCTTGTGCGCTGCTCCTGGGTATCTCGGCCGACCCCGCCAGCGCCCGATTCCTGGAGGATGGACCGCTGGTCGGCGCCATCGCCGACACGCAGGCCAAGGTCGTCAAGATCTACGGCGCCGGCGGCTTCAAGGGACTCGAGGCTTATCAGAGCGGCTTCCTGATCTCGGCCGATGGCTTGGTGCTGACCGCCTGGAGCTATGTCCTCGACACCGACGCGATCAGCGTGACGCTGCACGATGGGCGGAAGTTCGAGGCCAAGTTGATCGGCGCCGATCCGCGCCTCGAGGTGGCGCTCTTGAAGCTGGATGCCACCGAGCTGCCGCACTTTGATCTCGCTCAGCCGGTTCCGGCCGCCCCCGTGGGGAGCCGCGTGCTGGCGTTCAGCAACCTCTTTGGCGTGGCGACCGGCGACGAGCCCGTCAGCGTCCAGCATGGCAGCATCGCGGCCAAGACGATCCTCGACGCCCGGCGCGGCGCCTTCAATACTCCCTATCATGGTCCGGTCTACGTCGTCGACGCCATGACCAACAACCCCGGCGCCGCCGGCGGCGCGCTCACCAATGCCAGCGGCGCGCTGCTGGCCATGCTCGGCAAAGAGCTGCGCAGCAGCCTGACCAACACCTGGTTGAACTATGCGATTCCGATCAAAGAGCTGACCGCCACGGTCGAGGCGATTCGCGCGGGCAAGCATGTCGCCGCCGAGGAGCCCGCGGAGAACAAGCCGGCCGAGGCATTCTCGGTGGAACATTTGGGCCTGGTCCTCGTGCCCGACGTTTTGGAACGAACTCCGCCGTTCGTCGATGCGGTCCAGGCCGAGTCGCTGGCGGCCCAATTGGGCCTCAAGCCCGACGACCTGGTACTCTTCGTCAACGACCGGCTGGTGCAGTCGTGCAAGGCGCTGGTCGAGGAGCTCAGCCGGATCGACCGCGCCGATCCCGTCAAGATGACGGTGATCCGCGGGCAACAATTGATCGACGTCACATTCTCGCTCACCAGCAGCCCTGATCGGGAACCGCAGTAGCCGCTCGCCGCACCGCATTACCAGACGGAAGCGTTCGCCCTGTATGAAGCACTTTCTGCTAGTTCTGTCGCTCCTCGCGAGCTTTGCCGTCCAGGTCCGCGCCCAAGCTGATGACCTGGCCACGGCCGAAGAGGCCGCCGTGCAGGCGGCCGTCGCCCGGGTCGCCCCGTCGGTGGTCCGCATCGAAACCGTCGGCGGCCTGGAGCGCGTGGGAAAGGTCCTGGTCGGCGAAGGTCCGACCACCGGGCTCATTGTCGCTCCGGACGGCTATATCCTCTCCAGTTCATTCAACTTTGCCCAGCAACCGTCGTCGATCCTCGTGACGCTGGCCGACGGTACGCGACTGCCGGCGCGTCGCGTGGCAACCGATTTCAATCGGATGGTGACGCTCTTGAAGGTGGAGCCGTCCGGCGAACTGCCCGTGCCCGCGGCAGCGCCCCTGGCCGAGATCAAGGTCGGCGCCTGGGGGATCGCGGTGGGCCGCACCTACGAAGGCGACCAGCCCAATGTCTCGGTCGGCATAGTCAGCGCGCTCGCCCGCATCTGGGGCAAGGCGATCCAGACCGACGCGAAGATCTCGCCGGCCAACTACGGCGGCCCGCTGGTCGATATCCAGGGGCGCGTGCTCGGCATCCTGGTGCCGCTGGCCCCCGAGCAGGCGGGGGACGTCGCCGGAGTCGATTGGTACGATTCGGGAATTGGCTTCGCCGTGCCGCTGGAGCAACTGCTCGCCGCGCTGCCGCGTCTGAAGGGAGGCGAAGACCTGCACCCCGGCGTGCTCGGTATCAGCCTGAAAGGCAAGAACGTTTACGCCGATCCCGCCGAGCTGGCGATCGTCCGCCCCAATTCGCCCGCGGCCAAAGCGGGGCTCAAGCCCGGCGACCGCATCGTCGAGGTCGCCGGCCAGGCCATCGCGCGGCAAGCCCAGCTCAAGTCACAACTCAATCCCCGGTACGCGGGGGACACGCTCCACGTCGTGGCACTCCGCGGCACGGAACGCATCGAGTGCGATGTCCAACTGGTCGAAAAGTTACTTCCCTACGATCGTCCCTTCCTGGGAATCCTCCCGCTGCGTCCGCTCCTAGCGGCGCCGATCGTGGCCGTGCCACCGGCGGCGGGCCAACCCCCAGTCGCTGCGCCCGAACAGCCCGTCACGATTCGCTTCGTTTATCCCGACAGTCCCGCCGCCCTGGCTGGCTTGCAGCCGGGCGACACCCTCGTGACAGTCGCCGGCTCGGTCGTGCGCGGCGCCGACGATCTGGCCAACCAGGTTGCGGCCGGCGAAGTCGGCCAGCCGCTCGCTATCCAAGTCAGCCGGAAGGGCACGACGCTCGAGGTGCAACCCAAGCTTGCGCGGCAGCCATCGGCCGTCCCCTCCGAGCTACCGCCGGCCACGACGCCGCCAGAGTCCGGGGCCGCGGCCGAGCGTCCACCGGTGGGGCGCAGTGCGATCCAGTTGCCGGAGTACAAGAACGAGTGCCTGCTGTACGTGCCGCAGAACTACGATGCGCGAGTCCCTTGCGGGCTCGTCGTCTGGTTGCACGGTGCGACGGGACTGAACAAAGACGAGCT
>JAEUIK010000613.1 GCA_016793185.1 Planctomycetaceae bacterium
GGTCATGCTCGAGTACCACGCCTCGATCCAGCAGATGAGCGGCGAGGACTGGACCGACGTGGCGATGACCCTGTCGACGGCAACCCCTTCGCTGGTGGCCAAAGCGCCCAAACTGACGCCATTGACGATCACGCTCTCAGCCCGAAGCGCCGAGAGCCCGTTCAACGAGCAGTCGCAGTCCGCCCCGCCCCGCGACTACGCGGCGGTGAAGGCCGAGCTCAATTCGAAGCGTCGCCAGCTCGAGGAGCAGCGCGCCCAGCTCCTTGGACGGCAGGAAGCGGCGGCCCAATCCGCGAATCAGGCCCCGCCGGGGGGCACGCCCCCGCCGGTGAACCTGCCGGCCGACGTCGCCCTCAACCGGGTGGCGGCCGAGGACCAGGTGCTCGACCTCGTTTCGGGGGGCAACGTCTCGGAACTCGCGCGTCGGAGCACGACTCCGACCGAAGAGGTAAGCGTGACCTACACGCTGCCGATGCGGACGTCGCTGCCGAGCCGGGCCGACCAGCAACTGGTCCAAATCGCCGCGCTCGATCTGCCGGCCCACCTCTACAAAGTGGCCGTCCCCATGCTCACGCAGTATGTCTACGACGAGGCCGCGGTCACCAACGGCAGCGAGCTCGTCCTGCTCGCCGGGCCCATCTCGACCTACCACGCCAACCAGTTCGTCGGGCTGGGCGAGATCCCGACCGTCGCCAGCGGCGAGTCTTTCACCGTCGGGTTGGGGATCGACTCGTCGTTGCGGGCGAAGCGCGAGTTGGCCACCAAGGGCGAAACGCTCCAGGGGGGCAACCGCGTGGTCGACTTCACTTACCGGCTCGAAATCGAGAACTTCGGGGCCCAGCCGGCCCAGATCCGGCTGCTCGAGCGGATGCCCCTCGCCAAGGAGGCGGACGTCAAGCTCACCCTGGTCCAGCCAGGCGCCGATCTGAGTGGCGACTCGGACTACCTGCGAACCGAACGGAAGCAGGGGGTGCTGCGATGGGATCTCGAGGTTGCTCCCCGCGCGGTTGGTCCCCAAGCCCGGCGGCTGGAGTACCAATTCCGGCTGGAATACGACAAGCAGCTTTCGATCGCCGGGTTGCCGTTGAGCGAGGGGACCCGGTAACCGGCGCGCGGTCCAGGTCGAATCGGTTTGGGAGCGGCGGCGGACGAACGGGGGGAATCTCGTGCTTTTCGTCACGAAGTGACAGCGGGCTTGGGTCGGCGAGAGCCGTTCGCCGCCCCGGTCCGACTGTGGAAAACCACCGGCGGCCAACGCCCGGCAAAATGCCGCAAGAATTGGTATACGCGCCGCGGGGGCATTGCTATATTCTCAGGGTAGTGTTTGGGTCCGGTATGAGACGTCTGTTTTTGCGCATCCGCAGAGCTCGCCTCAGATCCTCCCTCCCCCTTGGTGGGGCCACCGATGGTGGTCCAGTTTTTTCCTGACCCGTAGTTGGGTCGCAACGCCCTCGCACAGGAGATTTACGGTGGGCAAGAAGTTGTATGTCGGTAACCTTCCCTATTCGGTCGGCGGCTCGGACCTGCAGGCGATGTTCTCGCAGTACGGCACAGTCACGAGCGCGCAAGTGATCGAAGACCGGGAGACCGGCCGGAGCAAAGGTTTTGGGTTCGTGGAGATGTCGTCCGACCAGGAAGCGCAAGCAGCGATCTCGGGTTTGAATGGCCAGGAGCAGAACGGCCGTCCGTTGACCGTGAACGAAGCTCGTCCTCGCGAGGATCGTGGCGGCGGCGGCGGTGGTGGCCGTGGTGGCTACGGCGGTGGCGGCGGCCGCGGTGGCTACGGCGGCGGTGGCGGCGGTGGTTACGGCGGTGGCCGTGGCGGCAGCCGGTACTAGTCGCGATCCCTTCGGCCTGCGGGCCGAAGCCTGAATCCCACGACAAATCGCGCAGGAGGTCACAACGGTGGCCTCCTGCGTTTTTTTGGGTCCTTAGCAGAATCTGTGGGTGAATTCTGAGGGTATCCGCGTCGCGTTTCGCCCTCGGCGGGCGTCGAGGAGTGATCGGCGTCATCCACTCGGTCGACCAGGGGGCTCATTGCCTCCCCCTGG
>JAEUIK010000622.1 GCA_016793185.1 Planctomycetaceae bacterium
ATCGCAAAATATCCTACCGATTGGACGCACTTGGCTGACAATCGGTACCGCGCAGATTATATCTGGGCCATGGCGGGCGAACGAACCTGAGGCCGACGTTCCGCTCTCCAGCCCTTTCGCGCCACCTGGAGCCGACACCGATGCGCTGCCCGTTAATTCTCCTCCTCGCCCTGTCGCTCGCATCTCCCCTGCAGGCTGAAGATCCGCAGGTGGAGTTCACCAGGCCCACGAATCTGCTCAGCTCCGCGGGCGATCTCGAAGCGTGGGGCTGGGCCCGACACGCCCACATGCTCTACAACCGCGAAGCAATTCCCGCCGAGCGGCTCCCGCGCGTGAAGGAGTGGGAGCATTACACCGTGATGTCGCCGAAGTTCACGGCGGGCATCACGATCGCGCAGATTGGGGGCCTCACGTTCGCTTCCGTCGAGCTGATCGACTACGCGGAAAGCAGTCGCCGCGACGCGATGTTCTTCGGACCGCAGTCCAAAGAGCGGTCGATCTTTCCCGCGAACCCTTATGGCAGCACCGAACTCCGCAACAAGGAGAACTTCTGCACGCTGAAGTTCGACGAGGGCGAGCGGACGATCGCATTTCACTTTCTCCCGACGCCGCGGACGCCGGCCTTCACGGGCAAGATCCAATTGGCCAACCGCGAAGCCGACGAAAGCATCGCCATCACGCGTCCCTTCCCCGATCCGGGGCACTTCTTTTACGAGAACAAGATCTTCGCCATGCCAGCCCAGGGGAGCTTGCGCGTCGCCGAGTGCACCTACGACCTGCCCCAGGGATCCTCGTTTGCGATCTTCGACTGGGGGCGGGGGATCTGGCCGCGGAAGTCGTCGTGGTTCTGGGGACAAGGGGCCGGCAAGCAAGGGGAGCGCACCGTGGCCATCAATCTCGGCCACGGATACGGGGACGACGCCAAGGGGACTGCCAACGCAATTCTCATCGCCGGCAAGCTCACCAAGCTGCGCAATGTCGCTTGCGAGTTCGACCCGGCCGACCGGATGAAGCCCTGGAAGTTCACCAGCGACGATGGCCGGCTCGAGCTGACGTTCCAGCCGATCTATCACCAGGAAGCGAAACAGGACATCCTGGTGGCGGCCACCGAACTGCACAAGATCCACGGCACCTACTCGGGCAAGCTGGTCGTCGACGGCCAGACAATCCAGGTCGACGGCCTGCTCGGATTCGCCGAGCACATGAACCAGCGCTGGTAACCCGCGGCGGCGGCTGATTTGCGCTCGAGGAACTAGCGCCGCCGCAGGTCGACGGCAAAGTTTGTCGGCGCCGCCACCGTCTGCAGCGGTGCGAACGGCGCGGGCGTCATCCGCCGCACGCCGCCGCGTGGATAGAAGACAACTCCCAGGTATGCGTCGACGGTTCCCGAGCCGGACGGGGTAATGAAGTTCCCCTGGCCGAAAAGCGCGAGACGGTCGGTCAAGGGGACGAAGAGCTCGGCCCCGAAGACGAACGGGTTGTGCAGGAAATCCTGGTCTCCCAACACGCCGTTGACCTGGCCATGCCCGTTGGCCAGTCCTCCCCAGAACGTCGTTTGCACGGCGTTGGCCCAGGTATGCCGGTAGTACATGTTGGTCTGCGTGATGGGGACGAGGCGGATGGGGGTGGCGCCGAAGAATCCATCGTCGCCGTAGCCGCGGAGCGCCGACCAGACGCCGATCGTATCCTGCCGCGTCAGGTCGTAGCCCAGGTTGAGGCGCCACTGTCCCAAGCGAAACGTGTCGTAGTAATTCTCGTAGAGAAAATCGTAGGCGAGTCCCCAGCTCACTCCGACGGGCGTCCGTTGGAACACGCCGACGGTCGTGAAGTTCTGCGTCCGGCCCGTCGAGCCTTGGATCTGTTCGACCACCTGCACGGCGTCGGCCGTGGCGTCGATGGCGGTGCCGATCTGAAAGCCCAGGCCCCAGGGTCGCCAGAGGGGCGCGCCCCAGTTCACGGCCGTGCGCCCGCCGAACTGGGCGTTGATGCCGAAGTCCTGAGGCTGCTTCGAGCCATCCAGGCCGAGAAAGACCGAGAGCGTATCGAGCCAGTGCCAGTCGTCGCGGCCGCACGCGTCGGCGAGATAGTTGCACTCGGGCGGCGGTGCGGAATCCGCTTCGACAAAGGCCAGCGCTGCGCCCGAGCGGCGAATCACCGGCTCGGTCGTCGCGGTATAACCGGTGGGGGATTCCAACGGCGAGCGGTTCGCGCGCGCCTCATCCCAGGGGAGCGAGACGAGCATCGTGGCGATCAGCGCGCCACAGGCTGCACCCCACGCCGGGCTGCGCAACAACGTCTTCAACACCGGATCTCCGTATCCAGGGCGCCCCCGCCAGCACTTTCTGTCGCGATTACCAACCGTATCGACGAAACCGACTTCCCCGTGTGACGGAATCGCACAGGGTGCAATTGTAGCGGTGGTAGGTTCTGTCGGAATTGTCGGGGTTGATCGAGCGGGATTTCGGCACGCTGCGCGCGGATCTGATGCGCTGGCTCGCAGACGCTGGCCTAGGCTTACCTCGCGCGGGTGCGCTCCCAACATCACTTCTTTCGGGTCGCACTCGGGCAGCAAGCCCCCTTTCCGGGCACGGTCCGTGCCACTTCGCAGCCCCGCACGCGAGGCCCCCGATGTCGACCGAGATACTCGTCGCCGCGCCGCCCCAGGTTGAAACCGATCCCCGCCTGATGCCGCGGCTCGTCAGCGGTGAAGAAGTCCGCCTCTCCGAGATTATCGCCGCGATGTCGGTGGCGCTGGACATCACGCAGGGGCAGCCGGCCGGACACTGCGTCCGCAACTGCATGATCGGCATGCGGCTGGCGCAAGAGCTGCGCTTGCCGGCCGAGGAGCGCGCGGCGCTCTTCTACGCGTTACTGTTGAAAGACCTCGGCTGCTCGAGCAATGCGGCCAAAATGGCCTATTTGTTCGGCGCCGACGAACATGCCGTCAAGCGCGACGGAAAGCTGATCGATTGGACCAAGGCGGCCCACAAGCTCAAATATGCCTGGCAACAGTGCGCCCCGGGTGGCACCAGTCTCGACAAGCTGCTGCGGATGGCCGCGCTCTTCCGCAGCGGTCCTCGGGGAGAACGCCAGCTCGTGCAAGTTCGCTGCGAGCGGGGCGCCGAAATCGCCCGCGATCTCCGCTTTCCCCCCGCAACGTCCGCCGCGATTCGCGCGCTGGACGAACACTGGAACGGGCGAGGGCACCCGGCGGGCTTGCGCGGAACGGAGATTCCCTTGTTGGCGCGGATCCTCTGCCTGTCGCAAACGGTGGAAGTCTTCTTCTCCAACCACGGTCTCGCGGCTGCGCTGGATGTCGCCCGCGATCGCAGCGGCACCTGGTTCGACCCGGACCTGGTCGCCGCGCTGCTGGCCATCCGCGGCGACGAGCCGTTCTGGGGTTCGCTCAAGCGCGCTGACTTGCTGACCGCCGTGCAAACCTGGGAGCCGGGGGATCGCGTCGAAATGGCCGACGAGGCGTGCCTCGATCGCGTCGCCAACGCCTTCGCCCGCGTCGTCGACGCCAAGAGCCCGTGGACCTACCAGCACTCGACCCGTGTGGCCGAGATCGCGGTGGGGATGGCGCAGCAGTTCGATTGCGGTCCGGAGCTCCAATGCGATATTCGCCGGGCCGGGCTTCTGCACGATCTCGGCAAGCTCGGCGTTTCGAGCCTGATTCTCGACAAGCCGGGCAAGCCCACCGAGGACGAGTTCGCCCAGATCCGCAAGCATCCGGACTACTCGCAGCGGATCATCGAGCAGGTCCACGCCTTCCGGCAGCTGGCCGATGTGGCCAGCGCCCATCACGAGCGCCTCGATGGCCGGGGTTACCATCGCCGGCTCGACGACCAACAGATGCAATGGGTCTCGCGGGTGCTGGCCGTGGCCGATGTTTGCGAAGCCCTTTCAGCGCACCGCCCTTATCGGCAGGGTCTACCCTGGGGGAAGATTCGCGAAATGATGCGTCGCGACCTGGGCACCGCTTTCGACCCGGAATGCTTCGCGGCGCTGGAACGGTGGATCGACCGCGGCGAGTTTGTGCCGCGGATCGAGGCGCAATTGCAGGAGATGGATCGGCTGCTGAGCGAACTGCAATAACCCGCAGCGGGCGAGACGGGGGTCAGCCGCGCGCGCCGACGTCGAAGCCGTGCTGCCGGCGATGCACGGGCCCATCGAACGCCTTGCTCGATTTGAAGAGCTCGAACCGCCCGTCGCCGGCCAGCGGGTAGCTGGCTTTCTCGATGCGTTCACGCTCGGCGCCGCTCAGCGGCTGGAACTCACGGACGATCTTCAGGTTCTGGTCGAGGACCTTTTCCGAATCGATCCCGCTCACCAGCGTGGCGATCGGTAGCGAGAGCACATAGCGCAGGGCATCTTCGACCGGCACGCCCGCCTTGCTGACTATCGAGCCGTTGCCGCCAAGGCTCTTCATGCCGAGCGGAGCGATGCCGCGCTCGTTGAGTCGGGGAAGCACCTCCTTCTGGAAGCTGCGGTAGTGGACATCCATCACATTGAGGGGCATCAGCACCGCGCTCCAGGGGCCCGGTTGATTGAGCATCTTGAGGTGGATGGAAGGATCCTTGTGTCCTGTAAAGCCCAGGTAGCGAATCTTGCCAGCCTGCAGGGCCTTGAGTCCCGTATGGATCGCGCCGTCGTCGGCGAAGATCCAATCGGGGTCGTTGTCGTAGACGATTTCGTGGAACATCCAGAGATCAATGCGGTCGGTCTTGAGCCGGCGGAGGCTGTCATCCAGATGTTGTGCCGCGTCTTGGGCCGTCCGGCCGCAGACCTTGGTCATCAGGAAGACCTTGTCGCGCCGTCCGCCGGCAGCCAGCGCCTTGCCCATCCGCTCTTCGGCGACGCCATCGTGATAGTCCCAGCAGTTGTCCATAAAGGTGATGCCCGAGTCGACCGCGCGCTGGATCAACTTCAAGCTCTCGGGCTCGCTCAGCTTGCCGGGATTGGTGCTGGCATGACCCCCCAGTGCCAGGATGCTGACCAGTTCCTCGGTCTTGCCGAAGCGGCGTAGCGGAATTCCTCCCGAGTTCTTGTGGTCGGCGGCCGCAGCCTGTCCGACCAACCCGGCGGCCGCCAAACCCGCGGCCGTGGCCTGCAGAAAATCGCGACGATTGGCGTTGTGGGTCGACATGGTCGGTGCCTCGCCTGCAGGGTGACCGGTGGGTAGCGATGCGCACGCACAGCCAGCACGGGTCATTATGCGGGGCAATTTTGGTGCCAACAACCAAGGGCCTCGCGATCCGGGAGCCCCGCGACTGCACGCCGGCCGCTGCTGTAGCCGCGGGCAGTGACCGCGGCCGGTCGCGCTCAGGGGGCCCGGCAACAAAAGACCGGCCTCGCGGAGGCCAGCCACGGGGGAGGACCGAGGCCAGTGGCCTCGGCTACAGAATCGCTTTCGTTTGCGGTGCCTGGAGAGCCATGACTCGCTCCGGGGCTACTCTTCCTCGCCGTAGTGGATGTGGATCACGCTCAGCAGCGCGCCGCATTCTTTGTTGCCGCCGACGACGCGGATGATGCGGTCGCGTTCTTGCCCGGCCTGGACGCCGACATTGCCGCCGCGCGAGGCTTTCGGAGCATAGAAGGCGGCGGTGATCAGGCCGATCTGGTCGGTGAATTCGCGCTCGGCGGCCAGCGACTCCTTGGCGTCGACCACCGTGAACTCGCGCACCTTGCCGTTCACGCCGAGGGCCGAGGCGAAGCCGCCGATGCCCCACCAGCGCTCGGCGACCGGCACCTTGCGTTCGGGATCGAGAACCCAAGGGCGGGCTTCGTCGAGGCTGACGCGCTTGCCGATCACCTTCCGCACCACGCCCTTGGCAGGATCCTGAGGATCCGCGGGGACTTCGACGTTCTCAAGCTGCTCGCCCGGCGGGCCGCCGGCATCCTCGATCATCGTGTTGAGGCCGTCGATCAAGAGCCGCAGCAGCACGCGGTCGTTGGAGCTGTGGTGGGCGCTGATCTGAAAGACCTCGCCCTTCTGCAGCCGCACATAGGCTTTGTTGCCCTGGAACCGCGGCTTGCGCTCCTCGAGCTTGCCGTCGGGCTTCTTGACCAGGATCCGTAGTCCGAACTCGCTGTGGGGATCGGCCAGCGGATGCGTCCCTTGCGCGTGCTCGTCCAGGCGCTCGACGGTCTGATCGGCCGCCGGGTCGGCCCCCGGCGCCGGTTCGTTGCCGGGCTGGGGGGGAGGAGGAACGTTATCTTCCGGGCGGAGCGTAGCGCTTTGTCCCAACATTCCCCATTCGTTGGGAGTCAATTGCATGGTGCCGCCGGCCGTGGCCAGGGTAGTACCGTCGACGGTGTCCTTGAGCTCGCAGCGAATGTTCAAGACCCGGCCGGCGCGGCTATAGAGCGTGCCGCGGACGAGCACCGGAACGGCATCGGGATCCGCGGCCAGCTTCTGCAGCATCGAGCCGTCAGCCAGATCGTCGACGGTGAACTTCATTTGCTTGAGCTTGTTGACGACGCGGGCCCGATCGACAAGCTGGTACTTGCCAGCTCCCCGCTGGATGAGTCCCCCTTCGATCTGCGTGGCAAAGTGCCGGCCGAGCAGGCCGAAGTCGGCGCGGAGCAGCTCGCCCACCTGCGTGTCGTTGGTGAACTCGAGGACGCCGAGCTTGGCGAGGCCGCGATCGCGCATCGCCCAGGCGATTTCCTGCGAGATCTCGGACAGCACTTGCTTGCTCGAGAGCGGCATCAGCGTCAGCATGACCGGCACGCCCCCCACGTCGGGCCCGATCTTGCGGACGGGATGCTGCTCGCGGGCCAGGACCTCGGTGGCCGTGCGGGTGACGTTGTCGGAGACGTATTTGTAGAGCTCGTCGACGTCGACCTTCTCGTCCTGATTGTTGTCGGCGTGCCCCTTGAGGCCTTGGTTCAGCCAATAGCTGAAGAGCGACTGCTCGCGCTGCGGCCACAGCTGGCTCGGCTCGCGGGCGGTCGAGCTGCAAAGCGTGACGACGCCGTTCAGCTCCTCGAACTCTGCTCGCAGGGCATCGGCGGCCACGGCCGTCTCGGGCTTGTCGGCGGTCAGTCCGGCGATGGCCTCGCTCTCGGGTT
>JAEUIK010000642.1 GCA_016793185.1 Planctomycetaceae bacterium
TGTCGACTACCAGGGCCTGCCCGACGCCGCGACCGCGGCCAGCGACCTCGATGTGAACTTCGCCAAGTCGATCGGCCCCGACTATTGGGAAAAGCGGAAGAACGTCTTCGACTTCCGCCAGGACACCTCGTCGTTTCTCAACCAGGGATTGATGCGGACCTATGTCGGCGCCGCTCCCGTAACGCACAAGGGGGCCGCCGTGCGCGTGTCGCCCAAGTCGACCGACACGCGCGTGATCGGGACCTTGTCCACACGGGGCGAACAGCCCCAAGCTTTTCCCGGTATCCTCACGCGCCAGCACGGGCAGGGCAGGGTGGTCTACCTGGCGGGCGGGTTCGACGCCGCCTATTACCTCTATGCCTACCCGTACCAACGGCTGGTTCTTTCCAGTGCGATTCGCTGGGCAGCGGCCCGGCCGCCGGCAATCGAAGTCCAGGCGCCGATGTGCGTCCACGCCAGCACGATGCGGCAAGTGTCTCCCGCGGGGGAGCGGCTCGTCGTGCATCTCTATAGCGACCTCAATACGACGGCGTTTCACGCGCTTCCGAACGACGACGTACCGTTGCATGAGGAGGTCGTGCCGATCTCCGACATCCGCGTCCGCTTTGGCCCCGACTACCGAGTCGGCCGGATTCATCTCGAGCCCGAGGGGCGCGACCTGGAGGTGACGCGCACTCCGTCCGGCTCGGAAGTGATCGTTCCCCGGCTGGATGTCCATTCGATGGTGGTGGCTGAGCTCCAGTGATCGCCCACCGCCGGCTACGGTGCAACTTGCTGGCCACCGTGGAGGGCGCCCGCCAGATCCCGTCGGCAAGTGGCACGCGAACTGCACTCTCGAAGCGAGCTAGAACGGAATGACGCCGCCGAGGACCGTGAATCCATGGCGCTTGACGAATATCGCCGTAAACGTCGTTTCTCCCGCACGCCGGAGCCCCGCGGCCAGACGCGCCGCGCCTCGAGCGCCGCGCTGAGGTTCGTCGTGCAGGAGCACGACGCCACGCGCCTGCATTTCGACTTCCGCCTCGAGCTTGACGGAGTTCTCAAGAGTTGGGCCGTGCCCAAGGGGCCGAGTCTCGATCCCGCGGAGAAGCGGCTGGCGGTTGCCGTCGAGGACCATCCACTCGAGTACGGCGACTTCGAGGGGACCATCCCGCCAGGTGAGTATGGAGGCGGAACCGTGCTCCTTTGGGATCGCGGCGTCTGGACGCCCGAAGCAGACCCTCACCAAGGCTTCCGCGAGGGGAAGCTCAAGTTCACTCTTGACGGCGAGAAACTCCGCGGCGGCTGGACGCTCGTCCGGATGCGCACGCGCGATCGCGCCGGACGCAACTGGCTGCTCATCAAGGAGCGCGACCGTTTTGCCCGCTCGGCGCCGAAACGCGACGTCACTGTAGCCAGGTCGCGGAGCGTGAAGTCGGGCCAATCGCTCGCCCAAATCGCGGCCGCGACCGCCGATCCAATACCAGCCCGAGCAACTGCAAAGGCCTCGCACCGCTCTGCTGCCAAGGCCATCGCACGTCAGGGGACCGGCAAGAAAAGTGCCACTTCAGGCGTGGATCCCGCCGACGACCAAATCGCGGGCGTTCGCCTTTCGAGTCCCGAACGCATCGTGTTCGCCGAGCAAGGACTGACCAAACGCGATCTGGCCGAGTATTACGTGGCCATCGCCGACTGGATCCTGCCGCATCTTGTGGGTCGTCCCCTGGCGCTGCTGCGTTGTCCCCGCGGTCAGGGAAAAGGCTGCTTCTATCAAAAACATCCCGGAGCTGGCGCCCCGTCGACACTCGATCGCGTCCCCATCGACGAAAAGCGCAAGCGTGTCGAGTACGCCGTGGTCAATGACCTCGCAGGCCTCGTCTCGCTGGTGCAGATGGGCGTGTTGGAGATTCATCCCTGGGGTTCGCGCGTCGACAAGCTGGAGTATCCCGATCGATTGATTTTCGATCTCGATCCGGACCCCGCGGTCCCCTGGCCTGAGGTCGTGCGCGCAGCGCGCGAGCTGCGCGAGTTGCTCGCCGAGTTGCAACTCGAAGCGTTCCTGAAGACCACCGGCGGCAAGGGGCTGCACGTGGTGGTGCCGATCGAGCGCCGGGTGGAATGGCCCGTCGCCAAGCAGTTCACTCGCGAGGTCGTCCAGGCGATGATCCGCCGCCGGCCCGGGAGGTACACGGCCAACCTCTTGAAAGCCGAGCGGCGGGGAAAGATCTTCCTCGACTACCTGCGCAACGATCGGGGCGCCACGGCGATTGCGGCGTACTCAACCAGAGCCCGACCGAAGGCGCCGGTCGCGACGCCCATCACCTGGGACGAGCTCGGCCCGCGGTTGCACGCGGACCATTTCGACACCGCCAGGATCATCCGTCGCCTGGCCGCGCTGACGCGGGACCCTTGGCAGGATTTTCGCTCGACTCGCCAGGGCCTGACCGTGGCCGCGATCAAGCGCCTCGCCCAACTTTAGTCCCCCGCCGCAGAGTTCAGCCAGCCGACCGCTGGTATGGCTGGCAGCGTGAGCTGCTGCGGCCGTTCGCTTCTCGCCCGCCGGCGGGAGCTTCGCTCGGCTCCGAGCGGAACCCACCACTCGCCACGCAGGTCCCATCGTTGAAACGGACCTGAAGCCGGGTCCAGCCGCAGCGACCCGGCCGGCGAAGTGAACCGGGGGAGATAGCTTAGCGCTGCCGGGCACGGAGCGTCTACGAATCTCTCCAACTTCGGATTGCCGATGCGTTCTTCAGGGAGGCACGCGCATTCCGAATATTCCCGCCGCGCCGCGTGGCCCAAGCTGCGCGCCGCGCCGTCTCCCAGGCCACTCCGTGATGAGAGGGGAATTCTCTACAGAATTTGTGAATATTTCGCTCGAGCGCCGCTTGAATTGAAAGTTCGCCAACTACACTAGAACGTGAGGAAAGCAGTTCACGTCTCGGCCGGACAACCGGAACAGTCCACCCAATCGGCCGAGTCATCGGGCAGCCAGTTCGCTGGCGACCACGATCGCAGTTGGGGCACCCCTTCGGTCTCTTGGGGGAGAACAATGCAGGTCGAACAACCTCGGTCCGCGGCCGTCCGCACGCTGCTGGCCGTCGAAGAGGAACTCGCCAACAGCGTGACCCACGGCGTGGGTCTGGCCCTGAGCCTGCTGGGCCTCTACAGCATGCTGGTGCTGGCGATCAACCAGGGAACCGCCTGGCACATCGTCGGGTTCTCGATCTACGGAAGTTCGCTCGTCCTGCTCTACGCGGCCTCGACGCTCTATCACAGCGCTCGCTGCCCGCGCTGGAAGGGAGCGCTGCGGATCGTCGATCATGTCTGTATTTTTCTGCTTATCGCGGGGACTTACACGCCGTTCACGCTCACGCGCCTGCGGGGACCGTGGGGGTGGATGCTCTTCGCGCTGGTCTGGAGCGCGGCCATCGCCGGCATCGCCTTCAAGATTCGCTCGCCGCGCCGCTTCCAATCCGTCTCGGCCCTGCCGTATATCTGCATGGGCTGGCTCGCCGTGCTGGCGATCAAGCCCTGTCTGGAGCTGATTCCGCCCAACGAGCTGGTCTGGCTCGTCGCCGGCGGCCTCTGCTACACCGTTGGCACAGTCTTTTACCATGCCGACCGCGTCCCCTACTTCCATGCGATCTGGCACCTGTTCGTATTGGCCGGCAGCGCCTGTCATTACTGGGCGGTAACCAGCTGCGTCGCCGCCTGAGGCGAACCTGCGCCCCGGATTCCGGGCCGACGCACCCCGGACAGGGGCCCGGCGGTACACGACCGCCGAGCGCCGCCGCTGCGGCGAGCCTAAGCTGTACGGTATATTTCTCCAGAGCCCCGGACGGCCCTGGAGCCCGCTCCCTTGTCGCACCTCTTTGAGCTCACCATTACCAATCCGCTGTGGTGGATTGGCAGCCATTTCCTGATGGTTGCGGGCTTTGGCTTATGCGCTTTCCTGGTGGCGCGCGTCTTCCGCGAGCATCGCACCGCACCGGTCACGTTTGCCTGGCTGCTGGCGATCGTCTTGATCCCCTACGTGGGCGTTCCTCTCTACCTGCTCTTCGGCGGGCGCAAACTCCGCGGAGTCGCCCAACACAAGCCAACCCTATTTCCGAACGCGTCGGCTGAACCGCATCCGGGGCGCATCGACTCGACCGTCGAGCGCGTGCTCACGACGGCCGGAATGCCACCGCCGCGAGCGCACAACCGCGTCGAGTTCCTGGGGGACGGGCAGGCCGCGTATCGCAGCCTGGTGTCGCTCGTCACCGAGGCCCAGCGTTCCGTTCACTTGATGACCTTCATTCTCGGCGCCGACGACACGGGGCGATCCATCGTCGAGCTTCTGGCGCGTAAAGCCCGAGCCGGGGTCGAAGTCCGGCTCCTGCTCGACGCCTTGGGCTGCTTTCGCACCTACGGGCGTTTTGTCGACCCGATCCGCAGTGCCGGCGGCCAGGTCGGCGTCTTCATGCCGGTGTTGCCGCTACGGCGCAAATGGTCGGCCAACTTGCGCAATCATCGCAAGGTGCTCGTCGTCGACGACAATACCGCCGTCGTCGGCGGCATGAACCTGGCAAACGAGTACCTGGGCCCAGAGGCCGATCCAACGCGTTGGATCGACACCGGTGCGGTTATCGCGGGTCCCGCCGCGCGCGACCTCGAGCGACTCTTTGCGAGCGATTGGAACTTCGCCACTGGCGAAACTCTTCCTCCGCCCCCAGCTCCCGCGGCGACGCTCGGCGACGACGACGAGTTGGTCCAAATCGCCGCCAGCGGCCCCGACACGCCGCGCGATCCGATCTACGAGGCGATGTTCAGCGCCACCATGGATGCGCAGGAGCGCATCTGGCTGGTGACTCCCTACTTCGTGCCCGACGAAACCCTGTTCAAGGCGCTGGCCCTTCAGAGCCGGCTCGGTGTCGACGTGCGGATCATCATCCCCGCCCGCTCGAACCACCTGCTGGCCGATCTTGCCCGCGGGCAGTTTCTCCGCGATCTCGCGGCCGAGGGGGCCAAGATTCACGCCTGTCCACGGATGATCCACGCCAAGCTCATGCTGTTTGACAAGCGTCTGGCGGTGGTGGGTTCGGCCAATGTCGACGCCCGCAGCATGTATCTCAACTTCGAAGTGGCGGCCACCGTGTATTCACCCCGCACGGTGGGCGTGATCGAGCGGTGGATCCACGCGCGGATCGCTGAGTCGCACCCCCTGAATCTGGCGGCTCCGAGCCTGGCGCGCGGGGCCGCCGAGTCGCTGGCGAGTCTTGTCGCCCCCTTGCTCTAGGGCGGACTCTCACCCCCTACAGGAGCGGAACACCTGGCGGGATTCGGGCGAAATCCGGCACGTGCTTTGCTTCCCGGGGATGCGACAGTTACCTTAGGCGTTACGTGCAAGTCATCCGGTCCCCGCCTGTCGAGAATGCCATGCCGCGAATCGTCTGCCGCGCAGTTCTGCTCTTGGTCACGCTTTTGTCTACCACGCTCCGGGCCGCCGACGACTATAGCCTCGGCCCCGACAGCACCCGCCAAGAGAACGTCCCCAAGGGAACCGTCACCCAGCATCGCTGGACCAGCAAGATTTTTCCGGGCACGGAGCGCGACTACTGGGTCTATGTCCCCGCCCAGTACACGCCCGACAAACCGGCCAACGTCATGGTCTTCCAGGATGGAAAGGCGTATGTCAGCGAAGACGGACAATTCCGCGTGCCGATCGTGTTCGACAATCTGATTCACCGGGGCGAGATGCCGGTTACGATCGGCATCTTCATCAACCCGGGCGAGATTCCCCCGACGCAGCCCGGGGGCGAGGCCACTCGCAACCGCAGCTTCGAGTACGACGAGTTGAGCGATCAATACGCCCGTTTCTTGCTGGAAGAGATCCTGCCCGAGGTCGGCAAGTCCTGGAACCTCACGCAGTCGGCCGAAGGCCGAGCGACCTGCGGGATCA
>JAEUIK010000654.1 GCA_016793185.1 Planctomycetaceae bacterium
CGCGGTGAAGGCGCACACCGGAATGCAGGGTTTCCCTTCGGCCCATGTGGCCACGGCCGTGGGGCTGGCGTTTGCGCTATCTAGGATTTACCCGCGCGGCCGCTGGGTGTTTGGTTTTCTTGCAGCGCTCGTCGCGCTCCAGCGTTGGCAAACGGGCGCCCATTTCGTGAGCGACACGCTCGCGGGCGCGGCGATCGCGTGGGGGGCTGTCATGGTCCTGTATCACGCCCCCTACCTCTCGCAGGGGTTCGACTGGTTCGAGAGCCGCGGGGGACGGACTCTCCCCCCTGCTCCCCCTCTTCAGCGGGAACACGCGCCGCCGCATCAACTCGGCTAAGGGGCTGCGGCACTCCAGCCGGTCGTACGGCTCGAAAGGGTCAGTTGATCTGACCTGCTTCAGCCGCTATTTCGGCCTTGCGCTTGGCTCGAGCCGCCGGGCCGGTCGGGCGGAGTTCGCGGAAAACTCAACCCGACTTAACATCAATCTGCGTAAGGGTTGCGGTTTCTGCAACCAAGGCCTAGCCGTGCCGCTCGAAGGGGGTCGAAAGGGGCAAAAGTTGTTTGTAACTGCGCTGCCATCGTGGTAGGCTCTTACAGTTACAATCCGAGTGAGGCTATCGACTTTTGTCAAACCAATTCGTGTTCCGATTCGCTGGCGGCCACCGCCACGAATTGTCCCCCCTGACCACCCAGCCTCGAGTCGAATTCGCAAAGTGGCCACCCGCTGGGAGCCCGCGGTGTGATCGACGGAGGCCTTACGACCGCTGCCAACCGTCCATTCGGGCAGCTGCTATCCATCCTGAATAACGTCGTGCACAACCCCTAGAGTTCCAACGATCCGGCGGTGACGCGTCAGCGCTTGTTCGCAGGGGTGTCCCTGGGACTCCCGGCGGATGCTAGCAGCCCGCGCCGCGGCCAGCGTGACCGAAAGTAGATCAATCCGCAGACCGGCCGCAAGGCCGGCCGACTAACTTGCGTGGGATCGCGAGGTTCGACCAGGAATTTGGCCCAGCTTTCGCAGGACGGAAAGTGGGTAGGAGTGTCTTTCGCCGCGCCGTCAGGCGACCGCGGCGGATGGGAGGATGAGTCATCGTGAACGATTGGCGTCCCGGAAGGTTTCTCGGTCCGGCCACCTTCGTTGAGGTCATTTCCCGGCGGGCAAAGTATCAGGCGGACGAGCTTCTCTTCACCTTCCTCACCGATGGTGAAACCGAGGAAGCTCATCTCACCTATAGCGAACTGGATCGCCAGGCGCGCGCGATCGCCGCGCAGCTCCAGGAACTCGGCCTCGAGGGAGAGCGGGCACTGCTCCTCTATCCGGCCGGCCTGGACTTCATCGCCGCGTTTTTCGGCTGTCTCTATGCCGGAGTCGTGGCGGTCACTGCCTATCCTCCCCGGATGAACCGTTCGCTGGGGCGAATCGACGCCATCGTGGCCGATGCCGGCGCCAAGATCGCGCTCACGACCGCGGCCGTGCGGAGCCGGATCGACAACAATCTCGAGCAAACGCCCGACCTGCAGCGCCTGCTCTGGCTGGAAACGGACAGCCTCCCCGCCGGCGTCGAAGCGAACTGGCGGCGTCCCGAGATCGACTCCGAGACGCTCGCGTTCCTGCAATACACCTCGGGCTCGACGGGCACTCCCAAGGGCGTGATGCTCACGCACGGCAACCTGATCAATAACTCCGCCTTGATCTCCTATGGCTTCGATCATGGTCGGGGGAACGGCGGCGTCTTCTGGCTCCCGAGCTACCATGACATGGGGCTGGTGGGGGGCATTCTGCAGCCCGCCTTCATCGGACGGCACAACGTGCTGATGTCGCCGATGGCCTTTCTCCAGAAGCCGCTCCGCTGGCTGCGCGCAATCAGCAAGTATCGCGCGACCACCAGCGGAGGACCGAACTTTGCCTACGACCTCTGCGTCCGCAAGATTCGCCCTGAGGATCGGGCCGAGCTCGACCTGAGCAGTTGGCGCGTCGCCTTCAATGGCGCCGAGCCGGTGCGCCACGATACGCTCGCGGCGTTTGTCGAGGCGTTCCGCCCCTGCGGTTTCGATCCGCGTGCCTTCTATCCCTGCTATGGCATGGCCGAGGCGACGCTGATCGTCACTGGCGGCCGGGCCTTCGAGGGGGCCATCGTCCGCGACTACGACGCCCGCCTGCTCGATCTGGGCGAAGCGGTCGCGGCCGCACGCTCGGAGGGCGAGCCGTCGGGAGACGAGCGCCCGGCCGATGAGGAACCCACCCGCGCACTGGTCAGTTCCGGCGCCCGGCTTCCCGACATGCAGACGATCATCGTCGACCCCCAGTCGTTGCGGCTGCTGCGCGAGGGCCAGATCGGCGAAATCTGGGCTCAAGGTCCCAGCATCGCCCAAGGATACTGGAACCGCGACGAGGAATCGGCGCAAACGTTTCGGGCGCGGCCGCTGGACGACGACGGTCAGCCGATCGAGTCGCTGGGACACTTCCTGCGAACCGGCGATCTGGGCTTCTTCGATCAGGGTGAGTTGTTCGTCACGGGTCGTATCAAGGACCTGATCATCGTCCACGGCGTCAATCATTATCCGCAAGACGTCGAAATGACGATGGAGCGGAGCCATTCGGCGCTGCGTCCCCACACGGCGGCGGCCTTTGCGGTCGAAACGCCCGGCGGCGCGAAGCTGGTGGTTGTCCAGGAAGTCGAGCGGACTCGCCGCCACGAATGTCCGGAGATCATCGAAGCGATTCGCCAGGCGATTGCCCGGCACCACGACCTGGTCGCCGATGCGATCGTGCTGATCAAGCCGGGGAGCGTCCCCAAGACTTCGAGCGGCAAGATCCAGCGTTTTGCCTGCCGGCAGGAGTTCCTCAAAGGGACGTTAGCGGTGCTCGACCAGTGGCAACTCGGCGATGCCCCGCGGAGCGCACGACGCGAGCATGCGTCGCCGGCAACGGGCCGCTCGACCGACAAGATCACGACGCATGCGGTGCTGGCCGCCGCCACGGCGAGCCAGGCGAATGGCACCGCTCATGCCCCGAGCACGAATGGCAACGGCTCGCACGCGAACGGCTCGTACGCCAACGGCAAGCAAGCTGCCAAGCTGATTCGCAAGGATGGCGCGGCGGCGGTGGTCCGCCCGGAACCGTCGTCCGAGCGGGGGGGCGACTCGCACCCGCCGGCCCAGTCGCCGCCCGCCGAGCGAGCGCAGGTCGCGCTCGAACCGCCGCAGGTCTTGGCCGCGGTCATCCGCCTGACGCAACAGCTCGCCGGACAACGGGCGGAGCATATTGCTGCCGCCACGTCGCTGGCCGAGCTGGGGCTCGACTCGCTCGAGCGGATCGAGCTGCAGACGCTGATCGAGGAGCACTTTGGCGGCCGGATTCCGGAAGAGGTTGGCCCCACGCTCGATACCATTCAGGACATCGTCGATGCGGTCCTGTTGTATCTGGGGCAGCCGACTGCCCGCGAATCTCGCGCCGAGATCACACCCGACAAGTACCGCTTCGACCAGTTCCCGGAATGCGCCGCGCTCCGCGAGCGGTTGGCGGTGATTGACGACTCGGGGCTCTCGAATCCTTTCTTCCGCACTCACGAGCAGCTGACCGACGATAAGGCGGTGATCGGCGGGCGGGAGTTCATCAACTTCTCGTCGTTCAACTACATCGGCATGGCCGGCGACCCCGTCGTGTCGGCGGCTGCCAAGCGGGCCATCGATCGCTACGGCAATTCGGTCTCGGCCAGCCGGCTCGTCTCGGGCGAGAAGGTCCTGCATCGCGAACTCGAAGAAAAGCTGGCCCAGCTCCATGGCACCGACGATGCCATCGTCTATCCGGCCGGGCATTCGACCAATGTGAACACGGTCGGGCACTTGTTCGGACCGGGCGACCTGATCCTCTACGATGCCCTGGCCCACAACAGCATTGTCACGGGAGCCAATCTCTCGGGAGCCAAACGCCGCCCCTTCCCCCACAACGACTGGCGGACGCTGGATCGTTTGCTGACCGACCTGCGGCACAACTTCCGCCGCGTGCTGGTGGCCATCGAGGGGGCCTACAGCATGGACGGCGACATTGCCGACATGCCGGGGTTCGTCGAGCTCAAGCACAAGCACAAAGTCAATCTGCTGGTCGATGAAGCCCACTCGGTGGGAGTCCTCGGCACGACGGGCCGCGGAGTGGCCGAGCTCTTCGGCCTGGCGCCGAGCGACGTCGACT
>JAEUIK010000663.1 GCA_016793185.1 Planctomycetaceae bacterium
GCGATTGGCCCGTCGAATGGCAGCCGAGACACCGGCTTTCGAGAATCGGCGCGACCTGTTTGGCAAAAAAATCGTCGCTCGGTGTCGGTTCTGCGGCGCTCGTAACACGCGCGCCAAGAGCGAGCGACACGATCAGCCGGCCGACGGCCAGGAGGAGACTGGAATATGAATGGGCCGGAGCTCGCATGTCACCAGAGTATCGTCGCCGCGAAGGCGATTCCAGCTGGCGACGGCCAGCGGCCGTTTTCTGTAGCTGGCCTCTCCGAGGCCGGCTGGTGTTGTACTCGGTATTCGCGCCGCCGGCGGGAAACCCTCACACGGCCTGCATAATAGCCTTGGCGGATGGGATTGAAGAATTCTTCGAGCTCTTGCACGAGCCGACTTCGATCTGAAGCGTCTGGGCCTGGCGCACTTTGCGGAGCGAAGTCGCTGGGTTATGGTGAAGGCATAACGCCTTGCCATCCCCGTTCGCGGCATGACCCATGTCCAAGTTCCACCCGATCGCGCTCATCATGGCGGCCGTCCTGGCCTGGGGGATTTTCCACGCCATCGGGGCCTACACGTTCAACTGGAATATCTACCGCCCGCTGATGGTGCTCGGCTGCTCCCTGGGCTTCCTCGGGTTTTGGCTGTTGATGCTCGAGAGTCGCAAGCGGCGGCTCGCGCGGCGCGACGCTTCCAAGCCATCGCGGCAGTGACCTGCCACGGGGCAAGCTCCGGCGGCTCGAACACGCGTTCCGATCGTTGCGTAGTGCTTAAGGTGGGACGGCCGCGCCGCTTGCGTCCGAGAACGCCCCCCCTGACCGGCACGCGGCAGGGGCGCGCGCCCTGGCGAGCGGCGGCCCAACTTCCGATTGGCGCTAAAATACCAGGGACGGTACCTTGGCCCTGGGATGAAACTGCCCGGGGGGATCGCGGTCGCGCCGCAGGCCGCGCCTCTTGGCCGAGTCGTGAGGGAGTCGACGATGACCACTGCTTTTCCGCTGCCGAACGCCCGCCAGTCCGATTCGCTGACCAACGTCAATTCGCGTCTGGCGAACGTGTCGATCAGCGACTACTTGATTCAGCGCCTGCAGGACTACGGCATCGGCCATGTCTTCGGCATCCCCGGCGACTACATCCTGGCGTTCTACTCGCAGCTGTCGCAGAGTCCGATCAAGGTGATCGGCTGCACGCGCGAAGACAACGCCGGCTTTGCCGCCGACGCTTACGCCCGGGTCAACGGCATGGGAGCCGCTTGCGTCACCTACTGCGTGGGGGGGCTGAGCCTCTGCAATTCGATCGCCGGCGCCTACGCCGAGAAATCGCCGGTGGTGGTCATCACCGGCTCGCCCGGGCTGAGCGAGCGCATCAACAACCCGCTCTTGCACCACCGGGTGCGCGATTTCCGCACGCAGCTCGAGGTCTTCGAGAAGATCTGCGTGGCGGCGACCGAGCTCAACGATCCCCTGATTGCTTTCCGCGAGATCGATCGCGTGTTGCACGCGGTCGCCCGCTTCAAACGCCCGGGATATATCGAGATTCCGCGCGACATGGTGCGCGTGGTGCCCGGCGTGCCGAACCAGTTGGCCTATCCCGATCCGGCCAGCGATCCCGAGGCCCTGGCCGAGGCGGCCAGTGAGGCGGCGGCCTGGATCGCCAGTTGCCAGCGCCCCGTGATCATCGCGGGCGTCGAAATCCACCGCTTCGGCCTGCAGGAAAAACTGCTGGCCTTTGCCGAGCAGGCGCAGATCCCCATCACCGCCACGCTGCTGGGCAAGAGCGTGATTCGCGAGACCCACCCCCTCTACGCCGGGCTGTACGAGGGAGCCATGGGGCACGACGAGGTCACGCGCTTCGTCGAAGAGAGCGATTGCGTCATTCTCCTCGGCGAGTTCATGACCGACATCAATATGGGGATCTACACGGCCAACCTCGATCCCACGCGCTGCATCCTGGCCAACAGCGAAACGCTGCAGATCAGCCATCACCACTACCACAACGTCTTGCTGGGCGATTTCATTCGCGAGTTGACGGCCCGCAAGCCCCGGCCCCCGCGCCGGCCGTTGCCGACGCGGACCACGCGCCTGGTGCATGCCGCCCCGCTCAAGCCGGAGGAGCCGATCACGATCATGCGGATGATCGCCCGGCTCAACGACGCGCTCGATCCCGAAACGATGGTGATCTGCGACATCGGCGACGCGCTGTTCGCGGCCACCGATCTCGAGATCCATCAGCGGACCGAGTTCATCAGCCCCGCCTACTACACGTCGATGGGCTTTGCGATTCCGGCGACGGTCGGCGCAAGCTTTGCCCGGCCGAACCTGCGGGCCGTGGTCATCGTCGGCGACGGGGCGTTCCAGATGACCGGCATGGAGCTCTCCACGATCGTCCGCCATCACTTCAACCCGGTCGTGATCGTGCTCGACAACAAGGGGTATGGCACCGAACGGTTCCTGCACCCGGGCGAGTTCAACGACATCCATCCCTGGAACTACGCCAAGATTCCTGAGGTCCTGGGGGGGGGAACCGGCTACGAGGTCCGCACCGAGGGAGAGTTCGATCGTGCGCTAACCAAAGCCTTGGCCGATACCAAGGGAATGAGCCTGATCCAGGTGCATCTGAGCCTCGACGATCGGAGCACCGCGCTCGATCGGCTGGCCGAAAAGCTCAGCAAACGGGTCTAAACGCCCGATGAGGATTCTGAGGAGGCCGGCCTTTGGGTAATCCCGGCAGTTTATCGGCTGCCGCGTTATATCCCGGTGCGGTTCCCGCCCTGGTATTAGCGGACAGGCCCGCCGGCCGGGGCCGTTGCCGTCCGAGCCCCACTGGTGACAAACCCCGTTCGCCGGTAGCTTTAGTCTACGCGGCGGGGGAGCGTTCCGACGCTAGCATCGCGCGAGCCTTCCCCGAGTCCAGAAATGGCACTCCGTTGCCCCTGGGAATGAACCCGCCGGGGCCCCGACCCCGTAAATAACCTGAACTTACCAACGAACCAGTGAGGGGTCACCCACTGGTCTTATAAAGGCGAAATCTTCGTATGGCGAGCGACTTGATCGAGGCCGGTCATGAGGTCTTCGAAACTGCCGTGGTCAACAGCGAGGTGAAGACAGCGCTCGCCAAGTATCGCGGCCCGCGCAACTGGAAAAGCGTCCTGCAGCTGCTGCTGACGATGAGCCTGTTTGCCGGCAGCTGGATCCTGATGTGGTACAGCCTGTCGATCTCGTACTGGTTGACGGCGCTCTTGGCGTTGCCGACCGCCGGGATGGCCGTGCGGTTGTTCATCTTGCAGCATGACTGCGGCCACGGCTCGTTCTTTTCGGCGGCCAAGGCCAACCACCTGGTGGGGACCATGCTCAGCGCGCTGACGCTCACGCCGTACTATTGCTGGCGGCGGCAGCACGCGATTCATCACGCCAGCAACGGCCAGCTCGATCATCGCGGGATTGGCGACATCGACACGATGACCGTGGAAGAGTATCGCAACGCTTCGCGCTGGCGGCGTCTGGCTTATCGGCTGTACCGCAACCCGTTCGTGCTGTTCGGCATCGGTCCGATTTTTCACTTCACGGTGCTGCAGCGGTTCACGTACTCGCTGCCGCGCGAGTGGAAGCGCGAGCGGCGGAGCGTGCACTTCACCAACGTGTTGGTGGTCAGCGTGATCGCACTGTTGGTGTGGCTGGTGGGGCCGCTGGCCTTCATCAAGGTTCATCTGCCGGTGATGGTGATCTCGGCCTCGCTGGGAGTGTGGTTGTTCTACGTGCAGCATCAGTTCGATCCGGCCCATTGGCGCCGCGACCAGGATTGGGACTATTACACGGCCGCCATCGAGGGGAGTTCCTACCTCGATCTCCCCTGGATTTTGCACTGGATCACCGGCTACATCGGCTATCACCACGTGCATCACTTGGACAGCCGGATTCCGAACTACGCCCTGGCCCGGTCGGCGCAGGCCCACCCGAGCCTGAATCGGGCTACGCGGATTACGATCTGGTCGAGCCTGCGGTGCGTGAACCTCAAGCTCTGGGACGAACGGGCGGGGCAGTTGATCAGCTTTCGCGAGGCGCGCCGGCGCTACCGCTAGCACCGGCATAATTCCGCCATCGACGCCGCGACCCACACGTGCTATACTTGCGTAATCGAGTTTGAGATCCTTTGTGCGTATCGGCCATTGGACTCCTGCCAGGTACCAATGGTTTTCTGAAGAGCGCAACGAGCGTTCCGCACATTCGGTCCTGGGACTCTCCCACGAGACCACTCATGAAGTTTGCTGAGCTGGGGCTCTCTGAGCCCATCCTGCGCGCTGTGGAAGCGGCAGGTTACTCCACCCCCACCCCCATACAGGCGCAAGCCATTCCGCAGGCGCTGGCCGGCCGCGACGTGCTGGGCTGCGCCCAGACCGGCACCGGCAAGACGGCCGCGTTCGCGCTGCCGATCGTGCAGCGACTCACGGCCGAGGGCAATCCGGCACGCGGCAGCGGCCGCAAGATCCGCGCCCTCGTCCTCTCGCCGACCCGCGAGCTCGCACTGCAGATCGGCGACAACGTCCACGCCTACAGCCGCCACACGAGCCTCCGCTACACCACGATCCTCGGCGGCGTCAACCAGAACCATCAGACCCGCGCCCTCCGCAACGGCGTCGACATCCTGATCGCCACGCCGGGCCGACTGCTCGACCTGATGAACCAGGGCTACGTCGACC
>JAEUIK010000682.1 GCA_016793185.1 Planctomycetaceae bacterium
GCCACTGCTTTCAACTATCATCCGCGCGCAGGTGGGCTTAACGCCCGCACGAACCTCTATTATCTCGAGTCGCGCGACGGCGGCGCGAGCTGGCAGAACGCCGCCGGCGAGCCCGTCGCCACCCCGCTCATCGAAGTCCGAAATCCGGCGCTGGTGCACGACTACGAGGCGGAGCGATTGCTCGTCTATCTCAAGCAGGTGCAGTTTGACTCGGCGGGAAATCCGCTGATTCTGTATCTGACGAGCGGCGGACACGAGCCGGGGCCGCGAAACGATCCGCGCGCCTGGCGGATCGCGCGGTGGAACGGCCAACAGTGGACGCATCAGGATGTCGTGACGTCGGACCACAATTACGACTACGGCTCGCTCTACCTGGAAGCCGAGCAAACGTGGCGCTTGATCGCTCCGACCGAGCCCGGCCCGCAGCCTTACTGCACCGGTGGTGAGATGGCGATGTGGCTGAGTCGAGATCAAGGGGAGTCGTGGAAGCAGGTGCGACAGCTGACGCGCGATTCGCGGCTCAATCACACGTACGCTCGCCAGCCGGTCGGAGCCCGCGACGATTTCTACGCCCTGTGGGCCGACGGCGACGCGCACCGCCCCTCGGGATCGAACCTCTATTTCACCGATCGCGCGGGTTCGCACGTGTGGCGTCTCCCCCGCGCAATGTCTGCGGCCGCGCAACCCGCCGAAGTCGCCTGGTAACCGCCGGACACGGCCAGCGGTTAGCGAAACCAGCGCGGGTATTTGCGGCGCACGCGATCGGCCATCCACCGGGCTTCGCCCTCGGTGAGCGTATCGACTTCGCAGAGCACGCGGTTCTCGCTGTCGACGAACCGCAGCGCATGCTGCCAGGAAGTATCATTGGTGCCGATCGCCGGGGTGGCCATCTTGCGCTGGAAGCTCGACTTCGACGGTTCGGCCGGCTGGATTTCGAGCCGGCTGAGCTTCTCGAAGGCGTACTTCCAGGTCCTCCCGACTCCGAGCCAACTCAACCGGCACTCGATTGCGTGTGCGCCAAATCGCCAGGCCAGGCGCCGCACCGGCTCGAGCACCACGAGCACCAGGCCAACGAACATCGCCAGGCCGATCGCTTCGAACGGGATGAGAAAGATTCCGAGACCGACGCGTTCCCACCCTTGCGGGCCGTTACCCGGCATCACTCCCAACAGCACCAGGACGAACACGCCGACGATGCCATTCCAAAAACAATTGATGAACAGCAGACCGAGCACCGAGGCCCATTGCCAGCGGCCACGGTTCACAAACACGAGCGCGTCGAAATCGTCGTTGAGCTGCCAATCGGTATCCGAGGGAGGCTCGACGCGCTGGCGCGACAGCGGCGTCCCTTTGACGAACACGATCGGTTCCTCTTCGGTCGCGGCGTTGGCATCGTCGACGCCGAGCTCGTCGTCGGCCGGCGCGGCGGCGCGCAGCCGCACCGACGCCGGCAGCAATTGCCGCAGTTGGGCGACGAGCCAGTGCAACTCGGTGGTGGGGAGGCCTGCGAACAGCTCCACCGGTTTGCCGAGCGTCTGCACCGAGAGGCAATCCTCGGTCGAGCCGTTCTCGGACGAGACAACTTTAGCGCCGACTTCGAAGCCGCGGAGTTCCTGGAGCGGAATCTCGCGCCGGCCGAAGCGGAGAATCGCCCGGCGTCCCACACGCACCCCTTGGGCGTCGACTTCCAGGGTTTCCCGCCCCAGGAACATCCAGACGACCATCGCGGCCACGAAGAGCCAGCTCGACCAGAACGGCAGCGCAAAGAGCAGCATGAACGGTTCGCGCTTGG
>JAEUIK010000686.1 GCA_016793185.1 Planctomycetaceae bacterium
GGCCAGATGGAGCGGCAGCGACAGCCCCGCGGCCAGCACGCACCCCGCAGTCGAAACGGCATGGCGTCGGCAAACGATGTTCATAGCGGCCGCTTTCAGCCAGGCAACCCGCAGGGCGCTCCCCACCACACCCATCCGCCAGGGCGATTGTACGCAGCCGAGATCCGAGCGGATATAGCCCCTCGCCAAAGGCCCCGCGTGCGCCCGACACAGGATCGAGGGACAACCGGCGGAGCGTTTTTCCGACGGTTTGCCGGGCATCCGTTGGTCCCCCGGTTCATTACCGAAGCAGACCAGAGTAAGCTCGCGGCATGACAGCTCGGGAGCGAACCCTGTGGAACATCCGTCGCGCTCGTGCCGACGAACGGCGCGACGCACTTGAGTTGCTGCTCCGGCGCCGCACCCCCGCGCAGCGTGAATCCTGGATGGCCGATTGGCTGGCCGGCCCGACTGTCGAGCTCGAACTCGAAGGCCTGTGGGTCGCCGATCAGGCGGGCGCGCTCGTCGGGGCGGTCCTGGCCCGGCGGCTGCCCGGGCGGACTGCACAGGTCTGGCCAGCGCAAGCGGTCACCCCCGATTCGTCCGACGTGTGCGCCGCGTTGGTCGCCACAGTGGCCGAGTGGCTCCCGCAGCAAGGCATACGAACCGCACAAGCCTTGCTCGATGCGGAGGGAGGTCCGGAGCATGCGCAACTTCTCGCCAGCGGCTTCGATCACGTCGCGGATCTCCACCTGCAGATCCTCTTTCTCGACAAACGTACAGCAACGGATGCGCGACCGGAGCTTCCCGAGGGGGTAGCTCTGATCCCTTACGCACCGGAGTTGCGCTCGCGCCTGAGCGGTATTGTCGCCAGAACTTACCAAGACAGCCTGGATTGTCCCCGTCTCGATCGTCGGCGCGACGTCGAAGGACTGCTCGAACAGTATGCGTCGCATGGAGAAAGCGGCACTCGCAATTGGCATCTGGTCCAAATCGGCGCCGTCGACGCCGGTTGTTTGTTGCTGGCGGACGATCGATCGCTCGGATATTGCGAGATCGTCTACATGGGCCTGGCACCGGAATTTCGCGGTCGCCGCATCGGCAGCGCACTCGTGCGCTTTGCGCAAGATCAAGCGCAGGCACGAGGGTTTGCGCGTTTGACGCTGGCGGTCGACGCCTTGAATGAGCCGGCCTTGGAGGTTTACGCCCGGCAGGGATTCGTCACCTGGGAAACCAAGCGCGCGTACTTTCGCGAATTTGGCCCGTAGTGAAGAGTGCGAAAAAAATCGACGAACACCTGTGATGCACGAAAACACTTCGTCAACACGTTTTCAACGCGGCCCGATCCGCTGTCGACCGGCGCTCGATCGCTCCGCGCGGCGCTCCGGAGTGGTCAAAATCGGCCTTTTCGTTGTGTGCGCGCGCTGCGTCGTGAAGCGGGAATTCCCGCGGCGATTTTTCTCTTTGACAGCAACGCTAGCAGGCGTACAATCGGCCTCTCTCGGGTGACAACCAAGACGACACGGCTGCTGAATCGCAGCCGATATTCCCGCCTCTTTCCTCGCTCGTTTCTCTGCTGGGCAACGCTCTCGACGGGGGTCTGCCTGGCACAGAGGCCGCGTTGCCGAGCCTTGGCACGCGTGGTGCGGAGAGTCTGCGCGCGGGAGTCGAACACAGGATGTGAAGGCCAGCGATATGGAGATCGACCTCCCCTTGCGTCGTGCGCTCCAAGATCGACTTGGCGCCGAGCGCTTCGACCTGTGGTTCGGCAAGGAAATCCGCTTTGAGGTCGACGCCGGTCGCGTCGTGGTTGTCACGCCCTCGATCTTTCTGCAGGAGTGGCTTCGGCGGAACTTTCGGCAATTGCTCGCGGAAACCGCCGCCGCGGTTCTGGCGCGCCCGGTGGATATCGAGATCCGCGTGGCAGCGCATCCCTCCGCGGGCTCGCCCTGCACCGACGCCGGGGCGAAGTGCAGTCCGCTCGCGCTGCCCCACGAGCCCCCCGCAGAGAGAGGCGACTCGCCCCCCCATCTGGCGCCGCGGCATTCTCCACCCGCCGGTGGGACAGCGACCGCCGCGTCAGTTCCCGTCGTGCTTCCCGTAGTCGCTGTGGCCGCGGCGCCCCGTCTGGCGCCCCGCTCCGCCGACGGGCGGGCGACAACCGCGCGGCGCTTTGCCACGTTCGACAGTTTCGTCGTCGGCAATTCGAACCGGCTGGCCTGGACCTCGGCGCGGATGGCGGGCGAGGGACGCGCGAATTTCTCGCCGCTCTTGATCTACGGTCCGAGCGGATCGGGAAAGACGCACCTGCTCGAGGCGATCTGGTCGCACGCCCGCTCCGGTCCGGAGCGCACATCGGCCGTCTTCTTGACCGCCGAACAGTTCACGTCGTATTTCGTCGACGCCGTGCGCAAGAGTGGCTTGCCGAACTTCCGCCGCAAGTACCGCGGAGTCCAGCTCCTGTTGATCGACGACTTGCAGTTCTTCAGCGGCAAACGAGCCACGCTGGTCGAGTTGCTTTACACGATCAACACCCTCACCGAAGAAGGTCGCCAGGTCGTCCTCTCGGCCGATCGCCCCCCGAGCGAGCTGGGCGAGCTGGGACGCGAGCTCGTCAACCGCTTGCAGGGAGGAATGGTCTGCGGAGTCGAGGCGCCCGACTACGACGTCCGACTCGGCGCCCTGCGTCGGCTCGCCATCGCGGGCGGATTGGAACTGACGGCCGAAGTCGAGAGTTTTGTCGCCCGCGAGATTCCGGCCGATGGCCGCATCCTGGCCGGCGCGGTCAACCGCTTGACCGTCGCGCAACTCACGCGCGGTCGCCCGCTGTCGCTGGCGGCAGCGCAGGAATCGCTGGCCGACCTCATTCGTGCCACGGCGCGGACGGTGCGCTTGCAGGACATCGACACGGCGATCTGTCAT
>JAEUIK010000710.1 GCA_016793185.1 Planctomycetaceae bacterium
CACGCGGGCCAGCGATTCGCCCATCTGCGGCTGGGCCGCGGCCCCCGACATGCGCGGCAAGTGCCCCAGCTCGCTCTGGATGATCTGGTCGAGCCGTCCGCGGTCGACGCCGATCTTGTCGAGCAGGGGACGGACGACACCCTGCTCTTCCGCGACGAGCGCCGCCAGCAGGTGCAGCGCCTCGACCTGGGCGTTCCCGCGGTCGGCGGCGATCTCCTGCGCGCGCTGGACGGCCTCCTGAGCCTTGATCGTGAACTTGTCGAAGCGAAATGCCATGGGTATTCGTGACCGTGACAGAGGTAACAGTTACGAAGGAAGCTCTTGCATCGCCGCGGCGCGCAGGAACTCCCCGCGCGCCAGCCCGGGGAGTGTCTGCGCCGCTCTCTCTCGCAATCTGGAGCCGAACCGCCGACTACGAGTCCTTGACCTCGAACTCGGCGTCGATCGCGTCGTCCTCGGCCGAGCCGCCGGCCGTGGCTCCCGGACCCGGCTGGGCGCCCGGTTCGCCGGCGGGGCGCTGCCCACCTTCGTACAGCGTCCGACTCAGGGCATGCGACGCCTGTTCGAGCTCGCTGATGGCGGACTTGATGGCCTCGGCGTTCTCGCCCTTGGCGGCTTCGCGTGCCTTGCGAATCGCGGCTTCGACCGCGTCGCGATCGGCCGCGCCCAGCTTGGCCTCGTGCTCCTTCATGAGCTTTTCCATCTGGAAGCACATCGCTTCCGACTGGTTGCGGAGCTCGGCGAGTTCGCGCTTCCGCTTGTCCTCGGCGGCATGCGATTCGGCGTCGTGCCGCATCTTTTCGATTTCCTTTTCCGACAGGCCGCTCGATTGCTCGATGCGGACGGTCTGCTCCTTGCCGGTGCCGAGGTCCTTGGCCGAGACGTTGAGGATGCCGTTGGCGTCGATATCGAACTTGACCTCGATCTGCGGCATGCCGCGCGGCGCGGGAGCGATGCCCTCGAGGTTGAACTGTCCGAGCAGGCGGTTGTCGGCCGCCATTTCGCGTTCACCCTGGAAGACGCGCACCGTGACCGCCGTCTGGTTGTCGTCGGCCGTGCTGAACGTCTGCTTCCGCTCGGTCGGCACGGTGGTGTTGCGCTCGACGAGCTTGGTGAAGATGCCCCCCAGGGTCTCGATGCCGAGGCTCAAGGGCGTGACATCCAGGAGCAGCACGTTCTGCACTTCGCCGGCCAGCACGCCACCCTGGATGGCGGCGCCGACCGCGACGACCTCGTCGGGATTGACTCCCTTGTGCGGCTCCTTGTTGAAGATCTTGCGCACCAGTTCCTGCACTTTGGGAATGCGGGTCGAACCGCCGACCAGCACCACTTCGTCAATCTCGCTGGGTTGCAGCTTGGCATCCTGCAGGGCCCGCATCACCGGCCCACGGCAGCGCTCGATCAGGTGATCGACCAACTGCTCGAACTTGGCCCGGGTGATGTTCATCTGCAGGTGCTTGGGACCGCTCGCGTCGGCCGTGATGAACGGCAGGTTGATGTCGGTCGAGGCGGCCGAGCTCAGTTCCTTCTTGGCCTTTTCGCAAGCCTCCTGCAGGCGCTGGAGGGCCATCGTGTCTTTGCGGAGGTCGATCCCCTGTTCCTTCTTGAACTCGTCAGCGACGTAGTTGATCAGCACCTGGTCGAAGTCGTCGCCGCCGAGGTGGGTATCGCCGTTGGTGCTGATCACGCGGAAGACGCCGTCGGCGACCTCCAGAACCGACACGTCGAACGTACCGCCGCCGAGATCGAAGACGACGATCTTCTCGGCTTCCTTCTTATCGAGACCGTAGGCGAGGGCCGCGGCCGTGGGCTCGTTGATGATGCGCGCCACCTCGAGGCCGGCGATCTCGCCGGCGTCTTTCGTCGCCTGGCGTTGGGCGTCGTTGAAGTAAGCCGGCACCGTGATCACGGCCTTGTTGACCTTATGGCCGAGGTAGGCCTCCGCCGACTCCTTGAGCTTGCGCAGTACCTTGGCCGAGATCTCGGGCGGGGTGTGTTCCTTGTCGCCGACCTTGATTTTCACGTAGTCTTGCGGGCCGCCCGTGATCGTGTAGGGAACGATCTTCTCCTCGCTGGCGACTTCGTCGTGGCGACGCCCCATGAAACGCTTGATCGAGTAGATCGTGCGCGTCGGGTTGGTCACCGCCTGCCGGCGGGCCGGCTCGCCCACCAGCGTTTCACCCTTGTCGGTGAATGCCACCACGCTGGGAGTCAGTCGATTTCCCTCCGCGTTGGGAATGACCTTGGCGTCCTTCCCTTCCATTACGGCCACCACCGAGTTGGTGGTGCCGAGGTCGATACCGATGATCTTTTCACCCTGAGCCATGAGATGCTCCTTTCCCCGAGGCTGCTCCAGCCCGTGTCACGCTTTTGTGTGGTCGAGTTTATGGTCGGAAATGCTCGCGGCCCTGGCGGGCGGAAAGGAGAGGAGTCTCCAGGCTCCCTTCGCGCCCAACCCCCGTCCGCGAACCGGTAGGCTGCTGAATTGCCAGTTCTAAGTTATAGCCGACAGCAAACGCAAAGGCCGTGCCAGCAAGGGTTGTCGCACCGCCACAGGGACTAAACGCAACCGATTGCGGCGAATCGGGCGAGGTTGCGAGGTCAACCTCGGCAGAGCCCGAATCGGCGGCGATTTTCGGACTGTCAATTTGGCAGTCGGAAGCCCCCCGGCGGCGCGTCCAAAAGGGCGATCCGGAGCGCTTTTTGTGCCCCCTGAGCGCTCGCCAGGATCTAGCTTTACGAGTCGAGATGCAGGTTGGCTCGCGCGCGCGGTGCCAGGCCGAAGCCGCTCGCGCCGGAAGCATTCTCCGCTGCTTGACACCCCCTGAAGGCGTCAGTACAAGGGGAACGCCGCCGGGCCGGGCGAGCGTGACGCAGGTGATTCACAGCTTTGGGGTTGAGGTTAGTCGATGGCGAAGGAAAAGACCTCGCGCCGCAGGGGAAAGCCAACTGCGCGACCCAGCAGTCTGGCCGGCATCCGCGCGGAGATCGACCGGCTCGACCGCGACATCCTCAAGCTTGCCAATCAACGCGCCGAACTGGCCCTGGAGATAGGCAAGGTCAAGGCCGCCGAGGGACAGGCGGTTTATTCGCCCGGGCGAGAGGAGGAAGTCCTCTCGGGGGTGCAGGATTTGAATCCGGGTCCCCTCTCCGCGGATTGCGTGAGGGCGATCTTCCGCGAGCTGATCAGCGGCTCGCGGTCGCTCGAGAAAGAGCTCCGCGTCGCGTACCTGGGGCCGGCCTACACTT
>JAEUIK010000648.1 GCA_016793185.1 Planctomycetaceae bacterium
CCCTGTGCGGGGAAACGCCGAGCTAATCGCCCGAGGGGGGAGCGAAACATGATCTTTACCACGCTCATTCCACTGCATCGCAACGACGGCTCGCCCGTCCCCGAGGCCGAGCGCGAAGCGATCCTTACCCGGCTCGCCGAGCAGTTCGGCAGCGCCACGATCGAGGGGCAGGTGATCGGCTATCGCTACGAACCCGGGGGGCGCGGCCACTATCGCGAAGAGAACCTCAAAGTCATCATCGCCTGCGAGTGGCGCCGCTATGCCGAAGCCGAGCGGGCGGTCCGCGCGATCGGCGAGCAGCTCGGACAGGACGAAATGTATTTCGAGGTCCGGCATGTCGACGGGATTCGGTTCTTGCCGACGAAGGGCAAGAGCGGGTAATCGCCGCGTCGCCCTGAATTTCCCGAGAGCATGCGAACCCGAGGCGAAACTTGAGCGTCGTCAGCGCGTGGCTCGTGCCGAGCCGGGGACCTCAGGTCCCCGGAGCTGATCTGCGTGAAGATGTCGATCGCAGTGAAACCCCCCAGGGCTGAGGCCCGGGGCTCGTGTTGCAGCGGCACGGCTCGCCGAGGTCCAGCACCGATAACAGAACACCATGAGTCAAACGCTCGAACAACCAGCGATCGCCCAGGAAGCGTCGGCCGAGAAGACGACGCTCTACATCCTCTTTGCGCTCAGCTTCGCGCATCTGCTCAACGACACGATTCAGTCGTTGATTCCCGCGATCTATCCGATTCTCAAGCAGTCGTACCACTTCAGTTACGGCCAGATCGGGCTGATCACCTTCACGTTCCAGGTGACGGCCTCGCTCTTGCAGCCGCTGGTGGGCGTCTACACCGACCGCAAGCCGAAGCCGTTTTCGCTGGCCGTGGGGATGGGCTTTACGCTGTGCGGCTTGCTGTTGCTGTCGCAGGCGGCGAGCCTGGGGGCGATTCTCGTTGCCGCGGCGCTGGTCGGAATCGGCTCGTCGGTGTTCCATCCCGAGGCGTCGCGCATGGCGCACGCGGCCGCCGGCGGCAAGCATGGCCTGGCGCAATCCCTGTTCCAGGTCGGCGGCAATCTCGGCAGCTCGCTCGGTCCGCTGTTGGCCGCCTGGATCATCGTTCCCAGAGGGCAACGCTCGATCGCACTCTTCTCCGTCATCGCCTTCCTGGGGATCCTCGTGCTCTCGGGCGTCGGTAATTGGTACCGCGGCAAGCTGCGGCGCCTGACGCTGAGCGCCGGGACGGCGCGCCGGCCGGTCGCGGCCCCCTTTTCGCGCGGCCGGACGATCCTGGCCGTTGGGATTCTCGTCCTGCTGGTGATTTCCAAGTACTTCTACCTGGTCAGCCTCTCCAACTATTACACGTTCTATCTGATTCAGAAGTTCCACGTCTCGATCGCGCAATCGCAGCTCTACTTGTTCGCGTTCCTGTTCGCGATCGCGGTGGGAACGTTCGCCGGCGGGCCGCTGGGGGATCGCTTCGGCCGCAAAATCGTGATCTGGGTCTCGATCCTCGGCGTGGCCCCGTTCTCGCTGCTGTTGCCGCACGTGAATCTCTTCTGGACCGCGGTCCTCTCGGTGTGCGCAGGAGTGATCCTGGCTTCGGCCTTCTCGGCGATCCTGGTCTTTGCGCAAGAGCTGATGCCGGGCAAGGTCGGCACCGTCGCCGGACTCTTCTTCGGGTTCGCCTTCGGCATGAGCGGCATCGCCTCGGCCACGCTCGGCGAACTGGCCGACCGCACGAGCATCGAGTTCGTCTTCAAGCTGTGCGCGTACCTGCCGCTGATCGGCCTGTGCGCGGCCTTCTTGCCGAATCCCGAAACGGCGCGGCAACGGCAGACACGAGCGACCAGGCTCGCCACGTAACGCGACCGCCGAGTCGAACGTGGGGCGCGAGACCGCTGCGCAACGCCTCAGGCCGGGCTCTTGAGGAATCGCTCGATCGCGTCGAAGCCCGCCTCGAGGATCGACAGGCTTGTGGCGAACGAGATTCGGGCGTAGCCCTCGGCGCCGAAGGACGAGCCCATCACCGTGGCCACGCTCACTTGCTCGAGCAGCGTCTGGCACCACTGCGTCGAGTTGTCGACGCGCGTCCCGCGAAAGCTGCGGCCGAGGTGCGCCTGGATGTTGATGAAGGCGTAGAACGCCCCCGCCATCTCCGGGCAGGTGACGTTCGGGAGGCTGGCGATCCGCTGCCGCACGAACTCGCGGCGCTGGGCGAACTCACCCAACATCTCGGCGACGCAGTCCTGCGAGCCTTCGATCGCGGCCAGCGCCGCGTACTGGCTGACGCTCGAAGGATTCGACGTCTCCTGGCTCTGCAAGTCGGCGATCGCTTGCGAGATCTTCTCGGGGGCCAGCGTCCAACCGATTCGCCAGCCGGTCATCGCATAGGTCTTGCTCACGCCGTTCACCAGGATCGTCCGCTCCTGCAAACCGGGGCGGACGGTGGCGAAGCTGGCGAACTTGTGATTGCCATAGATCAGGCGCTCGTAGATCTCGTCCGAGAGGACCGCGAGGTCGGCCTCGATCGCAATGTCGGCCAGCGCGCCGAGCTCGGCCGGCGTGTACATCGTGCCCGTCGGGTTCGACGGCGAACACAGCAGCAGCATCTTGCTCTGCTTCGTGAGCGCTCGACGAAGCTGCTCGGGCAGCAGCTTGAAGTTTGAAACCTGCGTGGTCTCGACGATCACCGGCCGGCCGCCGCAGAGCTTGACCAGCTCGGCATAGCTCACCCAGTAGGGCGCCGGAATGATTACCTCGTCGCCCGGATTGATGACCGAGGTGAAGACATTGTGCAGCGAGTGCTTGGCCCCGTTCGAAACGACCACCTGCGACGGCTTGTAGGTCAGACCATGGGCCTTTTCGTACTGTTTGGCCACCGCGGCCCGCAGCTCAGGAATTCCGGCCGCCGGGGTGTAATGGGTCTGCCCTGCCTTCATCGCCGCGATCGCGGCCTGGCAGATGTGCTCGGGGGTGTTGAAGTCGGGCTCCCCCAGGCTGAAGTCGTGAACCGTCTTCCCGGCGGCTTTGAGCGCCTTGGCCTTGGCGGCCATGGCCATCGTGGCCGAGGGTTCGAGCGCGGCGACGATCTCCGAGACTTCCAGCGGCATCGGACAGCTCCGGGCGGCGCCGGACCAGCCAGCCCGCCTGCAAAAGAATTCAACCCCCAAAGG
>JAEUIK010000733.1 GCA_016793185.1 Planctomycetaceae bacterium
GGATCGGCAGGACGACGAAAGCTCCTACCTCTGGCTTGAGAGCAATCCCAACGGTTTCGCGGACTGGTTTGCGGATCGGCAACGAGAAACATTCACCCGCGTGGCGCCGATACGGAAACTGGAAATCCTTCGTCAACATCCATCACTCTTTGCAAGCGTGGCCGACGTTCCAGACCAGCTCGTGCGCGCTCCGTTGCAGCGTGCCGTGCAACTGCTCAAACGGCACCGCGATGTTCGTTTCTGTGGTCATCCGGACGAGGCGGACAAGCCGATTTCGATCATCCTCACCACGCTTGCGGCGACGGCCTACGCGCAGGAACCCGATGTTTATAGCACGATGATCAACCTCTTGGATCGGATTCAGCGCTACCAGGAGACCGGCGTGATCCAGTGTCGCGAAGGCAGATGGACGATTCCGAATCCGACGAATCCCAGCGAAAACTTTGCGGACCGCTGGAATGACGAAGGGAGCCGCAAACCAGAAGCTTTCTTCGGCTGGCTCGATTGGTTGCGTGAAGATCTCGACGAGTTGCTCAATGCCGCATCGCCCGCGGAGGTCGACGGCAGTTTGCGGAAGGCATTTGGCCAGGCGGCGGGAGGTCGCGTTGCCGGTCGTTATCGAGGCGAGTCGCCTCGTGCTTACTCTCTAGCGCGGCCGACATATGGCAGGTTGTTCAAGAGTAGGAAGAGTGACTCGACGCTAGTTACCCAGGTCACTTTCTGAGGCTGTTTTCTCAGTCGCAAGTGCTTGTGCAATCGCGATTAGCGACTTCGTCCATTTGCCAAACGAACCCGAAAGAAGTTCAATAGACGTCCTGTCACGCCGATGGCCATGCCCGTAACCATTTGTTGTGTAATGGTTTGCGCCATGACCGGTGGCGGGTCGATTTCCTGTCGCCCCGAAACTCCGGTTGCTGCGAAGGATTGGCGGAATCTCCGCAGGTCGAAATGGGTTGAATTCAATTTGCTCCCCTCGTTCGCGCGGCAGAGCACCCGTAAGATCCGCCAAAAACGCGGCGCATTTGCAGCGCCAGCAACTTGGAACCTCCAGACCCTTGCCGACTCGACTGACTCGAGATCGCAACAGCGCGGGAGGGTTTGACTTGCCCGGGAACTCCCACTTCGCGAGGAGTGTGACCAGTGGTTGTCACCGTCAGTGTGATGCTATGTAGACTGCAGCAATACTTCCTCTACCGGAGTGCAACTGCAACCCCTGTTGTTCCGCCTAACGCGAGTGTTCCCCGGGACTAATGTTGTGCAGCCCATCCATCCTGATGTCTACACCGCAATGGGCAGAGCTTCCTACCCCTAGCGTAACCTATTGAATTGCTAGTGGTTGCGCGACTCTCCAGCACGTTTTGTCTCGTGCATAACAGAGTTCTCATATTAGGATCCATGAGTATCAGCTTCTCGGAAAGAGAGTTCGCCCACTCAGCGTTCGGACCGGGTCGCTCGAGGGGCGAATTTTTCGCCCCGCTTCTGCCGGCCAGCATCCATGCGGCTGGCCCCGGACCGATCCCGGCAGCAACGTCGTTTCGCGACCGGCCTCGCCCGCTTCCAGCGCGAACCACTTGCCGATCGACGCGCTTCCCGATCGAGGCTGTCGAGCCGCGAGTATTGCTCGTTCACTGCGGGCGTAAGACAAAACCGACCGACCGACCCAGGGCCGCCGCGTATCGTCCCAGCGTGGTCACTGTCGGATTCACCAAGCCTCCCGTTTCGAGCCTGCTGACCGTGCTCTTGTCCAAGCCGCTGCGCTCGGCGAGGTCCTCGATCGAGAGCTGCTGTTCTTCGCGAATTGCGCGAAACTGCCGGGCGATTTCCTGCGTGAGCCGGTAGGAGTTGGGATCGATCGGTCCAACGTACTCGCAGCTGCGGAGCAACTGGGCCATGCTCGGCCGGTCTGTGTCAAACCGTTCACGAACCACCGCGATTTCGGCGCGCTTCTCCGCCGACATCGTGTTCCGGCGATGCGTCTGCTTGGCCATCGAGTGCCTCCTTATGAAGGTTCCGGGGCATCATAAGCCGTGATCGGATAGGCGACGCTCGGCTCGATCTCTTCCCAGACGACAGCCAAGTAACGCCCTGTGATCGTATGTCCGAATGTTACCCACCGCTGCGACGATTCGCTGACTACGGTATTTTGCAGAAAGTGATCGAGTACATACTCAATTTCTTCGGGCGTGACGTCGTGCCGCGCACAATGTTGCACGTTCCCCTCGGCGTCGTCGTCCAAGTCCCAAAGGATCTCGAGCATGGCAGTGCCGTCACTTGTATTATAGGAAACCTTTTCCTAAACGACAATTCCCTCGTCCGCCCCAGCAGGCGACCGGGACTCCCGCCGCGCATGCCTACCGGGCCCGCGTTCTACGCCCCCGCACGAGTTGCCAGGGTGCCGAAGGCACAAGAGGCCTGTCGGGACGGGGATCGCTCCTCCGGAGTTGCGTACGATTGGTCCGATTCCGTTTGTTGCTCTGCGACACCGACACGGGGTTGTCGGTGCCACCCGGCGAAGACTCGGTTTGCACGTGTCCCCGTGTGCCACTGGCTGCTTGCCAGCCAGTGCGAATCGCTCCATGCACCGCAGCTCGGGGCTCGCCCTGGCCAGTTGCCCCGCTCACGACGCGGCGTCAGGGTGAACCCTGACCTACAAGATCGGTCGCCGCCGGCGTCCCGCGATAGACGCTCGCCAACCGTGCGCGGTTCAGACCCAGCACCCGGTCGAAGCGGCTGAGCTTCATCCCTTCGATGCTCGGGCTTTTGTCGGCCAGCTTGCTCACCATCTCCTGGTCGAGCCGGATCTCGCGGTCGACGAACCACAAGAGCCCCGGCTTGAACGTCAGCCAGTTGCGCCAGCCTCCCTGGGGGTCGGGCTTGTAGAAGGCGAACGTCACCAGCCCGGTGCGCTCGGCGTCGAGCGGATTGAAGAAGACGACGTTCCGCCAGCGGATCCCCTTTTCGGCCCCGGTCTTCTCGTCGTTCCAGTATTGATCGTAGACCGTATAGACGGGCGAGAAATAGGTCGTCCAATCGTCGACGAAGCGGTCGCCGGTATGAATGCCGAAGACCGCCGCCACGACCGGCGAGATCGCCTTCTGCGGGCCGGCGTTGAACACGCGCACGCTGTTGGCGGTTGACTCCACCTTGGTTTCGACCTCGGGCATCCGGTCGATCGAATAGCCCAACAGGGCATGCGTCGTCGGGGTGTGTTCGACTTCGGTGAAGTTGTCGAGCACGATCTCCAGCGGGGCCTCCATCTCGTGGTAGAGCGTGCCAGCGAACTCGAACCCCGCGACGTCCAGTGCGGGAAACTCGGCGCGCGCGTCGGTGGGTTTGACCCACAGCCAGTCGTATTTCTCGCAGACGTCGTAGTGCGGCGCGCAGGCGTACATCTTGGGGGTGGCGGGGCTCTCACCGTTTCCCTGGCTGTCGTAGCTCCAGCCGTGATACATGCAGTGCAGCCGGCCGCCCGAGACGCTCCCCAGGCTGAGCCGCATGCGGCGATGGACACAGCAATCGTCGAGTGCGCCGATCTGCCCCCGGCCGTCGCGAAACAGCACGAGCTCGCGGCCGTTGAGCCGGACGCCGACCGGCTTCTGCCGCAGGTTCTTTGCCGCCAGCACCGGATGCCAATGATCCATGCAGCCCATGGAACCGAACCTCCCCCAAGGTTTAGGGGGGCCGCGGCCGAACGGCGCGGCCCGTCGCACGCACACGCGGCGCCAGTCCGGCGACGTCGGCGGCATGCGACACCGACGCGGGAGCGGGACCGCTAACCGCCAAAGGCGCTATAGCGTCGCACGCCCTGCGTGAAGACGACCCGGCTGAGCACCATAAAGAAGATCACCCAGGCCAGCTCGATAATCAAGCCATTCACGAGCTCCGCCCCCTGAATCTTTCCGAGAAAGACGGCCGCCGGAAAGTAGGCCAGGTAGGGCAACGGCGTCGAACTGACCAGCGTTTTCCAGACGCCGGGGAGCATATCGATCGGAAACATATGCCCCGAGCAGAAGAAGTTGAACAGCATGTAGACGAAAAACAGCGAGCTCACCTCGAGGAACCAGAAACCAATCATCCCCAGCGTGGCTTCGAGGAAGAACCCCAGCACAAAGGCCAGCACCAGCGACAGGAGATACGCGGCCAGCACCTCCAATGAAGGCCAGCCGGGGAAGAACCCCCGGCAGAGAAAGAACACGATGGCGAACGGCACGCAGGCCACGGCGTAATAAACCAGCTTGTGCGCCAGGCGCTGCAGGAAGAGGAAGCCGAGCATGTCGATCGGTTGGATCAAGTACCTCTTGACCCCGCCATTGCGGATTTCGAGGGCGATGTTGGTCGACAAGCCCGGCATGCTCGAGAACGCCCGACTGATCATCGTCAGCAGGTAATAGGCGACGAAGTCGGGATAGCTGTAGCCGGCGATCGGGCGGTCGCCGTTGGCGGCGAAGATCGCCGCCCAGAGAAAGATCTGGGTCACGATCGGCAAGAAGCGCATGAAGGTGCCAAGCGCGAAATCCCCGCGGTAGACGAGCCGCTCTTCGAGGCTCAGGCGGAGCATCGTCCACCAGGTTCGCGCTTGCGCGAACCAGCCGGCCGAGCGAGAAGCGGTGGCAGCAGCATCCATCAACGGCTCGCACTCAGGGCGGCCGCGGCGTCGGCCGGCGGCTGGTTCTGGCCCTTGATCGTCAGGAACATCGCCGCGATCACCTCCTCGAGCGGCTGATCCTCGACGCTCACGTCCTCGATCGTCTGTTCGGCCAGGAGCCGCGAGAGGATCACGGGCACCACTGCCCGCGAGACGCGCAGCCGGGCCTTGGGCGGGTTGGCCTCGAGCACTTCGCCGTAATTGGCCAGGTTGGGGGGCAGGCTGTCGCCGCTGAACTGCAGGCTGACGATCTTGTGATCACTGAAACGGTCGGTGATGCCGGCGAGCGAACCATCGTAAACCACTTCGCCGTGGGCGATGATCACCACCCGCCGGCAGAGCGCCACGACGTCCTTCATGTAATGGCTCGTCAGCAGGATCGTGATCTGGCGGAGTTGCTGGTAGTGTCGGAGAAAGCGCTGGATGTTGTGCTGCGCCACCACGTCGAGCCCGATCGTGGGCTCGTCCAGAAACAGCACCTCGGGCGAGTGCAACAGCGCGGCAATCAGCTCCATTTTCATCCGCTCGCCCAGCGACAGCTCGCGGACCGGCTGCGCCAGCAACCGGCGGACGTCGAGCAGATCGACCAATTCGTCGCGCGTGCGGGCAAACGAGGCAGGATCGATGCGGTAGATCTGCTGATGGAGACGGAACGACTCTTGCGCGGGAAGATCCCACCACAGCTGGTTCTTCTGCCCCATGACGAGCGCGAACCGGCGGCGGTAGGCGTTCTCGCGTTTCCAGGGAACGAAGCCCATCACCTGGGCGGTGCCGGCCGTGGGGTGGATGACGCCCGACAGCAGCTTGAGCGTGGTCGTCTTGCCGGCGCCGTTGGGCCCGAGAAAGGCCACGAACTCGCCTTGCTCGACGGCGAGATCAATGCCGCGCACGGCGTGGACTTCGCGATACTCGCGCCGCCACAGCCCGCTGAGGGAGGCGAGCAAGCCCTCCTTCTTCTGATAAACGCGGTAGGACTTGGCGAGGCCGTGGATTTCGATAATTGCCATTTGACGGGATTATAGAACTGAAGGTCGGGCAGGAACAGGTAGCGCGGCGCGGCGGGCGCCGCTCGCGTTGTCACGATTTTCTGCGACCGCTATAATCGGCGGCCGGTCGACGTCTCGGGCGGCTCGGCGCGGGCCCGGCGGACCGGAACGAGTCGCGCACGACGAATGGGTCGCGACCGGTTGGTCGCGAAGAGGAGTTCGAACCACGTTGTCACGCATCGGCATCGGGCACGATACGCATCGCCTCGCGCCCGGCGGGCCGTTGCGACTCGGAGGGGTGACGATCCCGTTCGAGCAGCACCTCGAGGGGCACAGCGATGCCGATGTCTTGCTGCACGCCGTGACCGACGCCCTGCTGGGTGCGGCCGCCCTGGAGGACATCGGCGAGTTGTTCCCGAACACCGATCCGGCCAACCGCGGGCTCGACTCGGCCAGGATGCTCGCCGTGGCGCTGGCCAAAGTGACCGCCGCCGGTTATCGGATCCTGAATATTGACTCGGTCGTCTTCGCCGAACAGCCCAAGCTCTCGCCGCACAAGGCCGCCATCCGCCAGCGTCTGGCCGAGCTGCTGCAAATCGACATCGCGCAGGTCGGATTGAAAGCCAAGACGGGCGAACGGGTCGGCCCCGTCGGCCGGCAAGAGGCCATCATGGCCCAGACCGTCGTCCTTCTGACCTCCGCTTGAACCCCTATTTCGCAACCTCTCCCGCTCGAGCACGCCTACTCATGATTCGTGTTTACAACTCGTTGACGAAGACCAAGGAACCGCTCGAGACCGTCGCGCCGGGCAAGGTCGGCATCTACCTCTGCGGACCAACCGTCTATAAGCCCAGCCACATCGGCCACATGGTGGGGCCGGTGATTTTCGATGCGATCAAGCGCTACCTGCAGTACTCGGGCTACGAGGTCAAGCTGGTCGTCAACATCACCGACATCGACGACAAGCTGATCAACGAGGCGGCCGCCCGCAAGATCACGCTCACGGCGCTGGCCGAGGAAATGACGGCCGACTACTTCAACAACCTGCGGGCGATGGGGGTCGACACCGTCGATCACTCTCCCAAGGCCACCGAATACATCGGCGAAATCGTCAAGTTCGTCGAATCCCTGATCGAGCGCGGTTTTGCCTACGCCGCCGAGGGAGACGTCTATTTCGATGTCAGCCGCGACGCGCAATACGGCAAGCTCAGCCATCGCAGCGTCGACAGCATGCAGGGCGAAGGAGGCGACATGGCGGGGCGGAAGCGCAACGCCGCCGATTTCGCGCTCTGGAAAGGGGCCAAGCCCGGCGAGCCCTCCTGGCCCAGTCCCTGGGGCCCCGGTCGTCCCGGGTGGCATATCGAGTGCTCGGCCATGAGCCGGGCCCTGTTGGGCGAGACCTTCGACATCCACGGTGGCGGACTTGACCTGCTCTTTCCGCATCACGAAAACGAAATCGCCCAAAGCGAATGCTGCCACGGCAAGCCGATGGCCAAGTACTGGATGCATAACGGACTGATGCAGGCGGCCGACGAAGTGGGCAAGGTCGGCGGGCGCAACACCCGCACCGCCGATCCGGCTGGCGACGACGTCGACCGAGCCGCGCAAGAGGCGGGCAAGATGGGCAAGAGCAAGGGCGCCAGCCCCTTCCGCGACCTGCTCCAGGCCCATCATCCCGAGACGCTGCGGATGTTCCTCCTCTCGAGCCACTATCGCCGCCCGATCTATTTCAGCGACGCCCGCATCCAGGAATCGGAAACGAGCCTCGAGAAGTTCCACCTCTTTTTCAAGCGCTACGAGCGCGTGACCGGGAAGAGCTTTTTCGAGATCCCCCCCGCCGCGCGGCGCGCGGAGCCGCCGGCCGCCGCACCGGGCTCCTTCGAGGAACAGTTCGCCGCGCATCGGGCGCGCTTCCTCGAAGCCATGGACGACGACTTCAACACGGGGGGCGCGATCGGCGACCTGTTCGAGCTGCTCCGCACGCTCAATAAGTTCATCGACACCGAGAAGCTCGAGGCCGGCCGCCCC
>JAEUIK010000738.1 GCA_016793185.1 Planctomycetaceae bacterium
TTTCACGGCGGTCGAAACGCTCGCCAACGAGATTCGCAACCTGCTGGCCGATGCCGAAGCGAATCGCAGCTACTTTCTCTGCGAAACGATGGGACGCAGCGCCGGTTGGCTCGCCTATGGCGCTGCCATCGCGGGCGAGGCGAGCCTGGTGATCAGCGTCGAAGACCTCACCGGCAAGTATCTCGTGGACGAACCCTCCCCCGCCGATTCATCGGCCCCGCCGCGGAAGGTGATGAACATCGACGCCGTCGTGCGGCGGATCGTGGCCACGGTTCGCGCGCGCGAGGAAGTCGAGAACAAGGAATTCGGCGTCCTGATCCTGGCCGAAGGACTCGCCGAATATCTCCCGGCCGACTACCTCCGCGGTGTCGGCCGCGACGAGCATGGGCACGTCTCGATTTCGAAGGTGAACTTGTGCGGGATCTTCGCCCGGCTCATCGCCGAGGAGTACAAGCGGCAGACCGGCCGGAGCCGCAAAGTGACCGGCTTGCAGCTGGGCTATGAAACACGCTGCGCTCGGCCGCATGCGTTTGATGTCATGCTCGGGAGCCAGTTGGGTGTCGGCGCCTATCGGGCCCTGGTCGAACAGGGGCTCGACGGCGTGATGGTCTCGGTCGTCGGTCAGCTCGAGCTGAACTATGTGGCCTTCGATCAGCTCGTCGATCCCGAGACGCTCGTCACGGTGGTCCGCTACGTGCAGCCGGGCAGTGATTTCCATCGCCTGGCCCGCTTTCTGGAAACGCACGTCAACGAGTGATCTCAGGCGACGGCGGGACCGGCGCGGCTGCGGTTCGTCACGGGCGGCCCGTTTGTGCGGCGCTCTCCGCGGCGCGAGAGCTTCGCGCCAAGGCGTCCCAGGCAAACAGCGCCAGGGCCAGCGCCACCCCCAGCGCGACCGGCATGACGACGTGCATGCCGCGATGTTCGTCAGAGGGCACAAGGTCTAGGCCCTGGATCGTGCCGGTCACCGGCTTGACGATCAGTTGCCGCTCGAAGCGGCGCTTTTCGACGAGATCGCCCTGGTTCAACGCCTCGTAGACGGCCTGGTCGACGTGCAGACGCCGGCCGTTATCCATGACGATGAAGTGCACGTCGTCGGCGCCGGGGTGCTTTTCGTGACGGATCTCGCGGTCAAAGACCATCCCGCGCAGTTCCAGCGGAATCGTCGAGCGCGCGGCGGTGAACCAGAGATTGCCCGCCGCCAGGCTGAGCGCCAGGGCCAGCAACGCGGCGACTGGCGCGAGATTACCGAAACGCAAAGTAGTAGCCTCCCAGCAGTACGGCTCCGGCCCACGCGGCCGAGCCCAGGGTCCATCCGAGGCGCTGGCCCGGCGCTCCCGCGCCGGCCAGCGCCGCAAGGCCCGCGAGCACGGCTCCGAGGCTCTGGTTGCAGAAGTCGACCTCGTCCCACTTAGCAATGTGGTAGAGGGTCTGCTCGAGCACGGCTCCCAGGGCAATGCAGGCCACGACGACGGCGACGACGACCCCGCCGACGAGTTGCACGTAGCGCGCCCGGGGAATTCCCCAGGCGGCGATGGTCACCGCCCCCAGCGTCCCGCCAAAGCCCGCCAGGAAGTGCCCCAGGTAATCGCTGCGCTGGCCGAGGAATCGCTCGTAAGCGAAACCGACCAGCAGCTGAGGCATGACCAACAGCAGCGCCGGCAAGACCCAGGAGCGAAACATGCTCCCGAGTCTAGCGGAAGATGCCCACCGGCTGAACGGGAGTTGCCGTGCTCACTGCGATTGAGCGGGCTCTTCCAGCCGCACCAGCGAGACCTGGTTGGTTTCGCCCCCGTCGAGATGCACCAGCACGGGCGTTTGACTCTTGGTGAGATTCGAAATGCCGGTTTCGTAGATCGGGAACTGGTCGCTGCCGATGGTCCAGGCGACGCGTTGCGTCTCGCGATCGACCGAGCCGCTGACGGGCTCGACGTCGTCGGACTTCACGTTGTGGTAGTTCCCACGAATTGTTCCCTTCTCGTCGACGGCAAGCTGGAAGATGTCATCCGAACTGGTGGCATCCCCTTGGACCATGGCAAAGACTCCCAGCGGCATCCATTTCGCATCATCGGCGGGTTCCGCCGCCTGGCCGGCGGCCGCGATCTGGCTCGCCTGGTCGGCGTACTCTTGCGGAGTTCCGGCCGGGTCGCCGTTCACATAGACCGTCGAGGGTTGCACGACGACGTTGCTGCCATAGTTGTAGGGAGTGGCGCGCGCCGCCAGTCCCATCCCCGCCGCGAGAGCCCCCCAACCCGGATTCGCATAGTACGAACCGGTCCAGGCGCCCGCGGGGCGCCAGGCATAGGCGTAGCGCCCCCAGGCGTCGGGGTTGCTGTAGTTGCGATAATCGCCATTGCGAATCGCGTCGCCTTGCGCGGCCTCGGCAGCGGCCGGACGATGATAGGTACCGTTGCGGACCTCGCCGGTGCCCGCGATCCCTGGCCGAGCCGTCCCGGACCCTTGGCGAATGCCGAAAGCGTTGGCCGCCGTGTCCGTTTCGCCGGCTCCGGGGCGCACCGCGGTGCCTTGCCCGGGACGCACGGTTCCGGCTGTTCCTGTGCCGGGTCGGACGCCAGCTCCGGGAGTTCCGGGTCGCGTAGTTGCCGCGCCAATGCCGCCGGCGGCGGGCCTTCCCCCTGGACGTGTACCTTCGCCGACAGCTCCCGTGCCCGGTCGGGCACCCCCCGGCCCCGCTGCGCCGGGGCGCGGACCTCCGGCCCCCGGGCGCGTCGTGGTCGCGCCACCGCCGATTCCGCCAGCGCCACCCGCCCCGGGGCGTCCGCCGCGCGCCGAGGCTGTTTGACCCCCTGTGCGACCGTGAGGGCCCTGCGAGGGAGTTGCGCCACCGCCGGGTCGCCCGGCCGACATGCCGCCGCCGAAGCCGCCGCTGCCGCCGCGTTGCGGCCCCCCCGCGCTCCGGCCGCCGCTGCGTCCACCGCCGCCGCCACCCCCACGGCCGCCTCCCGCGCCTCCGCGCGCCGCGACGAAGGACTCGGGCACGAGCAAGGCCAGTGCCACGACGAGTGAGACCAGGAGTTTGAGGCGCATGATGCGAGGGCTCCAAGGGGGGCGAACCGCTTCAGCGTCGGGCGAGCAGTCGGATTGCGCGATAACGTCGCACAGGAACTGCCGTCGGACGCATTTATTTCTTGACGCGTGTGACTTTCACCGGGGGAAGCGCGGGCAATTCCGACTCATCCAACTCGCGATCGACCGACTGCCAGGTGAACGTATCGTCGTTGATGCGGGTAAGAATGTTCTTCTCGGTCAGCGTCGAGCCGTCGGCCAGAGTACCATCGGCCGCCAGTTCCCAATTCTCGCCGTCGCGGCTCCAATCGGCTTCGCCGATGCCGCCGTCCGCCTCGAACGTCCAGGAGTGGATCGTATCAGTGGCCGGATCGCGACCGATGATTTGCGTGCCGGCGAAGCTGCGGTCGCGCTCCTTAATGTCAAAATCAACCCGGATGAACTTCTTGCTGGGGGTCCAGGAATAGGTGGTATGGATTTCGGCCCCTTCGCCGGCTGACGACTTCCATTCGCCAATCAGCCAGGCCAGGTCCGACAGGTCGGCCTCGGGCGCGGGAGTCTCGCGGAGGTTCGCGAGCTTCCAGTTTCCTTCCTCGCGGACCAGCAAGAGCGTGTATCGGGCGCGCGTGGGAGCCTCGACCGCGCCGCGGCGCACGGTGACCGTCCCCTCTTCCACCGCGGCGTCGCGCGCGAAGAATTTGAGCGACTCGGGACGAACCTCGGCCGTAAGTTCCGAGGTTC
>JAEUIK010000755.1 GCA_016793185.1 Planctomycetaceae bacterium
GGATCGGATTGAAGCGCTCGGCCAGCAGCTGATAGCCGGCGTCGATCATGGCGTCGGACACCGGCGGGAAAGAATACAGCAGCGGCCAGATGCTCGAGCCGGTGAAGCCATTGACGACTTCGACGCCCAGCTTTTGCGCCGCTCGGGCGGTGTTCTTGAGCTCTTCGGCCGCGCGGGCGTTGACGCCGGCGGGCTTGCCGTCGCCCCACACGTGCGGCGGTAGGATGGCCTTGTGCCGCTCGTCGATCGTGTCGAGGACCGCCTGTCCCACCAGGTGCGTGCTGATGGCATAGACCTGCAGGTCGTGGCGTTCGAGCAGTTCGCGGCGCTCGGTGCAATACGCGTCATCCGCCAGCGCCTTGTCGACTTCGAAGTGGTCTCCCCAGCAGGCAAGCTCGAGACCCTGATAACCGAACTCGCGGGCGCGGCGCGCCAGATCCTCGAGCTTCAGATCGGCCCATTGTCCGGTAAAGAGCGTCACAGGGCGCGGCATGCGGATTCCCCCAGCGATGAGTTTGCGACGTATCGAGCAGGCGGCTGCGGTGATTTGCCGGTATTGTGGCAGATGCCATCACCGCCGCAAAGGTTGCCCGTTGCTTCTCGCGACGGCCGGCGCGGTTTGCCGGCGGCCCAGGCCAACGAAGTGCTATAATCGTACAAGTCTGCGCAACTTCGCGCGGCGTTCATTCGGCTCACGCTCGGCGACTTTGCACGTGCCAACGAATCGATCCAGGCCCTGGTCCGTGTGCACCCTGCTCTGCGCCGGGTGGCTGCTCCTCGGCGGCAACTGCGCCCGCGGCGCCGATCGCGTCGAGCTCGAGATCGTCACCGAGGCCGGCGGCGCGATCACGGCCGGACAGGAATGGGCGAAGCTGTTTGGCGAGCTCAATCTCAGCGGCGTGCAGATTCGCGGCAGCCGTCCTGGCGACAAGGTCGACCTCCGCGTGTCCGGCTCGCCCGGCTCTCGCGTTTATCACGTGGTAGGAGTGCTGACCAGCCGCAACGAGCTGCTCGTGCCGGGCAAGCGCTTTCGTCCGAGCGACAGCGCCGCGATCGCCGACTGGCTCACCCGGCTCGCTGAGGACGGGCCCGGGCAGCCGGGGGACGAAGAGGTCCCCTTTGGGCTCAAGCGCGATCAATATGTTTCGCTGCGCCGCAGCCTCGGCCGCCCGGTCGCCGCGCGCACGCTCGAGCAAGGCGCCGCCGAGCTGGCCGACGAACTCAACCGCACGGCGGGTGATTGCTTCCAGCTCACCACGGGTGCACGCCGGCAGCTGGCCGGGGCTGGACCGTGGCGCGACGAACTGCAGGGTCTGGCGGTGGGGACCGCGCTGGCGGCCGTGCTGCGCAGCGAGGGTTTGGGAGGAGTTCCCCGCCGTGGCGCGGGGACGCAAGTCATCTGCACGGTGAGCGAGCTGGACGAGAATCACGCCGCCTGGCCGGTGGGGTTCAACGCCGACGCGCGGCGGCGCGAGTTGCTGCCGATCTTGTTCGAGTTTCTCAACGCCGAAATCGAGGGGGCTTCGGTCGCTGAGACGATCGACTCGGTCGCACCGCGCTTGGGGGTGCCGGTGCTCTACGATCGCCTGGCGCTGGAGATTCATGGCATCGATCCGGCGCAGGTCGAGGCGTCGCTCCCGGCCAAGCGCACCAGCTATAGCCTGCTGTTGCAAAAAGTGCTGTTTCAGGCTCGACTCAAGTACGAGCTGCGCGTCGACGACGCGGGGAAGCCCTTTCTCTGGATCACCACGATCAAGAAAGTCTAGCGATCCGCCGGCACACGATGGCGCCGCAGGAAAAAACGAGGTAGCGATGCAACTCGCAGGCGCGGACGTCGCCGCCCAACTCACGACGCTGGGCTTCACCCATGCGGTCTGGCTCCCCGACTCGGCCATCGGTCCGTGGGAAGACGCGTTCACCCAATCGGCGCATTTGCGCCTGATCCGCGTCTGCCGCGAGGGAGAAGCCTGGGGCATCGCCGCGGGGCTCGAACTGGGCGGCGCGCGGCCGATCGTCATCATGCAATCGACCGGATTCTTCGAGTCGGGCGATTCGCTCCGCAACGCGCTGTTCGACCTCAAGCTGCCGCTCTATGCCATCGTCGGGCATCGCAGCTCGCTCGTCCCCAACTCCCCCGACACGGCGCGGCTGTTCCTCGAACCGATCCTGCGTGCGTGGGGAATCGATTTCGTGACGCTCGACGGCGCGGCAGGGCGCGCGCCGCTCGGGCAACTCGCCGAGCATGTGGCACAATGTCGCACCGCGGCGCGACCGGGCGTGGCCGTGCTGCCGGAGGGACGGATGTGATGGGTTCAGCCGCCGGCCAGGAATCGCGCAGCGCCAATCCGGCTCTGGGGTTGATCGATGCCCTGCGGGTGTTGGCCGAGCTGCGGCGCGACGAGATCGTGGTGACCGCGATGGGCGCTGCCCGCGAGTGGCCCA
>JAEUIK010000770.1 GCA_016793185.1 Planctomycetaceae bacterium
AGTGCTCGGCGTCGTAGATCACCTCGCGCCCTTTTTCGACCATGAACCGCACGCTGTCGGCGATCATCGCCACGTTTTCCTCGAGGCTGACGCCGAGGATCTCCGTGGCGTGAAAATCCGACGTCTTGCCGACGATCGTGATCACCGGGGCGTGCGAGGCGAGCAGGGCCTGCATGCCGGGGTCTTCGGCGGCGGTCACTCCCTTGCGGCGCGTCATGCCGAAGGCGCAGACCTTGGCGTGCTTGAGCGGCGCCCGGCGAATCTCCTGAAAGTACTGGGCGTCCTTCTCGTTCGAGAGAGGATAGCCCCCCTCGATGTAATCGAAGCCCAGGCTATCGAGCCGGCGGGTGATCTGCAGCTTGTCGTGCAACGAGAGGCTGACGCCCTCGCCCTGGCTGCCATCGCGAAGCGTGGTGTCGTAGATCTGGATGCGGCGCATGGCCGGCTCCCTCCCAGCGGATCAACAAAAAAACCCTGCAGGCCTTGCTGGCCTCAGGGCGGTTGGTCATCGGTCGTACCGGTCCAAGCCCTAGGCCAGAGTCTCCTGAATGCTAATCACGATGCTCATGATCGTCCGGGCGACCGGCGCGGAAACCGCCCCGGCTGCTGCCTGGAGACCGAAATTGACAAGCTCGAATCGCATTCTCAGAAAGCCTTTTGGGGCATTTGGGCCCTGGTTTGGACCCCTTAAAGATAGGGTGCGGTCGGGCGGGTGTCAATTCGGCCATCGAAACCGGTCAGGCGGGCTAGTCGCGTTCGAGGTTACCTTGCTCGCGAGGCGGCGCTTCGGCAAGGACCGGCACGCCGTCCGTCGCCAGAACTCGGTACCGCTTGCCGGCCTCGACTTCTGCGGTAAACGGTTCCACCGAGCCTTTGACGGTGAAGCTGTGGACTCCAGGTTCGACAAGCACTTCCGGGTTGACGGTGTGGATCGCGCTCCTTGCGCGCTGGGGTTCTTGGCCATCAATGGCCACGAGGTGCAGGCCCCCTCGATAAGTGAGACCGTCGTCGATGACGGCCGTCGATTCACTCGAATTTCCTCGCGCCGAGCAACCGACGAGGAACACTAGCGGAATAACGATCGGTGTGAGACGCATGATCGGGTCACCATGAGGTCAAATGCGGTAAAGAATCAGTATCCGACCCCAAGGACCTGCGCGCGGAGGGACTTAAAACAGCGTAACGAACCCCGCGGCAGCAAAATGGCGATCATTCGTAAACGCCTCGTTCAAGCCAAGGCGACGCATGACTACAAACGACACACAGTCGACGATACCCGCTCTGTTTTCGGGTGTCTTCCGGTACTCGTGCCACGCTTGCCGCCAGTCTTCATCCGTCGGCGTGATTAATTCTCCTCTTCGCTCCAGCAAATCTCTCAGGATATCCGGCTCGGCGCGATACGGGCGACGAGCTGCGGCATTGCCGCATTCGAGTAGTACGAATGTGGTTGTGAGAAGTCGCGTCTTGGCCTGGCGAAGAATCTCGAACGCGTGTTCGGCATCCTCATGCCATTGATCGGCAATGTCCCCAATCGCCAACAAGCCCACCGTGTCGAGGAATGCAGCCGTCATGGCTGGTGTTCGTTGTGGCGCGCTGCGACGTCAGGTTCGCCCGAATTGAATCGCCGGCTTAATGCGGAGTAGACATCATCGAGACTTGGCGTTGTGCCAGGTTCGACGATGAGTCGCGGCTCAAACTCGACGTGGCTCGCCTCCGGCAACTCGACGGGCTGGGTCGGACGGAAGACTCCATTCTCAAAGACAGCGTGGATGGTCTTCATCTTCGGCACCGTCGGTACTCAGGTCGCTGACACGAGAACTCCGCCACCTTGCTCAACCGATTCAGGATAATGGCAACCTCGGCAGAGAGGCAACTTGAATTCGCCAGCCTGACCGGAAGACTCACGCTCGGCGGCGTTTGGGAGGAGGGGGCTCTTCCTCGCTCGCCTCGTCCTCGAGTTCCGCCTCTTCCTCGGAATCGTCCTCGTCCCAGAGGTCGTCGTCCGCTTCGTCCGACTCGTCGTCGGCTTCGTCATCGGCCTCTTCGTCCGACGCTTCATCCTCCTCCGCGTCATCGTCGAGTTCATCCTCGACGTCGTCCGCCTCTATCTCGTCCTCTTCGTACTCGTCCGTGTCATCCTCGTCTTCGAGTTCATCCTCCTCAACGATCGCCGCGCGGGCGACTTGCGGGGCGGGAAGCGCAGGCTTCGCCGGCTTGCTGGCAGCCGGAGCCTTCGGTGCGACCGGCTCGTCGTCGGCATCGGCCAGCGGTTTGATCACATTGCGCGGCTGCTTCGGCGCCTCGATCTCCGGCGGCGCTTCGCCGCACATCGTCGCCCACTGCTCGGCGGTCACGACCACTTCGCGGGCTTGCGAGCCGTTGTACTGGCCGACGATCCCATCCTCGGCCATGAAGTCGATCAGGCGGGCCGCACGGCCGTAGCCGATCCCCAACGCGCGCTGCAATAGCGAGACGCTTCCGCGCCCTTCGCGGATCACGATGTCGACCGCCGAATCGTACAAGTCGTCCTGGTGGCGGCTCTTGTCGACCTTGCCATCGCCGCTGCCGGCGGGCTGCAGCGAGACTAACTCGTGGACGAACTGCTGCTCGGTAGTGCCGACGAATTCGACCACGTTGGTGATCTCGTCGTCGCTGACGTACGCCCCTTGACCGCGCAAGAGCATGCTCGTCCCCGGCCAGAGGAACAACATGTCGCCGTTGCCCAAGAGCTTGTCGGCCCCCATTTCGTCCAACACCACGCGGCTGTCCGTCCGGCTGGCAACCTGGAACGAGATACGTGCCGGCAGGTTCGACTTGATGAGGCCCGTGATGACGTCGACGGTCGGCTTCTGCGTGGCGAGCACCAGGTGGATGCCGACCGCCCGGCTCTTCTGCGCGAGGCGGATAATGTGGGCCTCGACCTCTTTGGCCGCGGTCATCATCAAGTCGGCCATTTCGTCGGCCACGATCACGATGTACGGCAGATGCGTGGGGATCTGCTCGCGCTCTTCGTCGCTCTCGGGCTTGAGCCGCTCCATCAGCTCCTCTTCGCCGAGCTGGTTATAGACGCTGATGTGCCGCACGCCCGCCCGGGCCAGCAGCGCGTAGCGTTCTTCCATCTTGTTCACCGCCCAGCCGAGGATCGCTTCGGCCTTTTTCATGTCGGTGACGACCGGGTGCATGAGGTGCGGCAGCTTCATGTAGGAACTGAGCTCGACCATTTTCGGGTCGATCAACAGCATCCGCACGTCGTCGGGCCGGCGCGTCATGAGCATCGACATGATGATCGTGTTCAAGCAGACGCTCTTGCCCGTACCGGTGCGACCGGCAATCAGCAAGTGTGGCAAGGTCGTGAGGTCGACCACCATCGGCTTGCCCGAGACATCCTTGCCCAGGTAGATCGGGATCCGCATCTTGGCGGCCTGGGCCTGGGCCTCGTCGACGACGTCGCGGAGGCGGACGAGCTGGCGTTCGGCGTTCGGCACCTCGATTCCCACCGTGTTCTTGCCGGGGATCGGGGCCACGATGCGGACGCTCGGCACGCGGAGGGCGATCGCCACATCGTCGGCCAGGCTGGTGATCTTGCTGAGGCGCAGGCCCGCTTCGAGCTCGACTTCGAACTGAGCGATCACGGGCCCCGTTTCGATTTCGACGACCTTGACCTTGAAGCCGAAGTTGGCGAACGTCTTTTCCAGAATCTTGGCCTTGCGGCGGACGTCCTTCTCGTGCTCGTCGAAGCAGACGGGCTCGCTTTCGAGCAGCAGGTCGACGGGCGGCAGCTCGTAGTCGAACGTCTCTTCCTTGCGGCTCGCCCGCTCGATTTCCTCGAGCATCAACTGCCGCTCGGTTTTCGCGGGGTTCTTGATGCGGAGTGTGTCGTTTGTCGCCGGCTTGGGCGCGGCCGCGGTTTCGACGTCAGCGGTCTCCTCGTCGTCGGTTTCTTCCTCGTCGGCCTCCGAGGAATCCTCGACTTCGTCCTCCAACTCTTCGTCGTCTTCGGCGGCCGCGGGGCTATCGACCGTCTTGCCGGAGATGCGGATCTCGTACTCGTTCTCGTCTTCCTCGGCTTCGGCATCCGCCTCCTCGGCGCTGGCCGCCTTGGCCACTTCACCGGCCCTGACGTCGGAAGCCTTCAGCTTGCCGGCAGCCGTGGGGGCCACCTTGTAGGTCGGCAACTGCACGGCGCGGCGGGCGCCGTGGGCGACCGCCGTGATCGGCCGGCCCAGGACCAGCGCGCTGAGCCGAACCAGCACATAGTCGGTCGAGAGCAGCAACCCCCCCACCAAGACGCTCGTGGTCAGGATGTAGGTGCCCGCGCTCTTGAAATGGCTCTCGAGAAAAGCCCGCCCCATCGCGCCGAGGTATCCCCCCGGGCCGATCAGCGGACCCGGCGAGTACCCCTCGAGTAACAGTGCGGCCAGGGTGGTGAACGCGACGAGCGACAGCACCCAGCCGAGGCAGCGCACGACGGGTTCGCCGAGTATGCGCCGCGAGATGAGCGCGGCGTCGAGCCCGATCAGGGACAGGACCAGGTAGTATGCGCCGATGCCCAAGCCGCTGAGCAGGAGGTGCGCGGTCCAGGCGCCGACCCAGCCGCAGACGTTGGTCACTTCGGCCCGCGGGGGATAGATCCACCGAGCCGGCGGATCGGCCGAATCGTAGCTGAAGAGCGCCAAGCCCAGGAAGAGGGCCAGCGCCAGGCAGCCGAGTGCCAGGAGATCGACTTTGAGATTGCGTTGTTCGAGCATGCGGTTCCGCGAATCGCGAGGTATGGCCGCCGCGAGATTGCTCGCGGAAAGCTCCTGGCGTGGGCGCGTCCGTGCCCGACAAACCATCCGTATTGTCGTACTGAGTCTCCATCGACCGGCGGACGAGCCCGGCCCCAGTTTTGCGCGGGGGCGCCGTGCGGCTTACCTGCGACGCACGCTTCCGCTGAGTGCTGCGACCGTCGTATCCAGCAGTTTGCGCACAAAAAACCTCAAGTCCGGGCGTTCAATCTACCGGTAGCCGACGACGCAACGCACGCGCGCCGGACGAGAATCGCCTGGATGGCTGCCCGTGACGTACCGGTCGTAGCGGATGCGCCGCCGCTAACGGCGCAGGGGCGGCGGTCGGCGCGAATGTCTGGCGAGTTCGACACTGGATTGTCGCTGTGGCGGCGGGGGGGCCGGGCGCCGCACGACGAGGGCTGCCAGAACCAGCCCCGACATAAATGCGCAGCCGAGCACCAGCCAGAAGGCCCACGGCGAGTTCCACTGTTCCAGTCCGTGGGTGAGGTTCATCCCGAAGATCGCGGCCAGGGTGCCCATCGGAAAGAAGATCGCCGCCAGGACGTTCAGGCGATGGGCGGCCACTGCCATCTCATGCGTGCGTTTGGCTTGCTCCTCGGCCTGGTGCGCGACGGTGTAGGTGAGCCCATTTTGCACGTCGGCATGCAACAGCTCGACGGACCGCTCGAGCTCGCCGGCCCGATCGCGCATGTGGATCAATGCGCGGTCTGCCGGAATGCTGTCGCGAGCTTGTTGCAAAGTGGCGTGCAGATTCCGAGCCGACCGTAAGAGCGGCACGATCTGTTGCAAGAGTTCGAAGTAGTCGGCCGCCCGCGTCGCCTCGTCTTCGTCGGCTTCGAGCTGTTCGACGCGGGCCGCGAACTTTTGCAGATGGGCCTCGAGCGCGGCCGTGCCCGTCTCCCCGTCGCTCGCCTTCCAGGCACCGTCGGCCGCGCGCCAAAAGAGTCGGGGCGTACGCCCCGCGCTGCCGGCGGCGGGCACATCATGGAGCACTAGCAGCAGATGCCCATCGGCCAGCATCGCCCGTTGGCGGCCGGCCGACGAGCCGAGCCTGTGGCGGAAGACTTCGGGAACGCTCCAGGCCGCAGGCAGCAACGGGTGTGGCGAAGCCGGCATAGGGTGCTCGCTGGTTGCGTGTCGAATCGTCGAATCGAAGCCGTTTACTCCCCGCTACGATCGTACGCCAAGATTCGCTCGGAAGTGATCAAGTCGGGCTGCGACAGGGAAAGGATGCCGATCAGCTCTCCGGCGGGTCCATAGCCTGCGAATAGCTCGTCAGAACGCTCGTGCCGGAATGGGACGGGGCGACCCTGCCGCAGGCTGCGGACTTCCTCGGCGCTCAGCTCGTGGCGGCGCAGATGTGCCACGGCCTTCGCGGGCGGGAGCAAATGCCCGGGGAGCGATGCGGCGTCGAGCGCGTCGAGCTCGCAAGCGCCCTCAATGCGAAAACCGCCGATCGCGGTCCGGCAGAGGGCCGACATGACGGCGGCCGTTCCCAGCGATTCGGCCAGATCACGCCCCAGGGAACGCACGTACGTTCCGGAGCTACAACGGATATCGAGCTCCATGACAGGGTATTCGTAGCCGACGACCGATAATTGGTAAATCGTGACAGGACGGGGCGCCAATTCCGGCGTTTCGCCCCGGCGGGCGAGTTGGTACGCCCGGCGCCCCGCGACCTTGAGCGCGGAAAACGCCGGCGGCCGTTGCAGGATCGCGCCGGTCAAACGTTCGGCCGCCGACTCGATTTCGTCGCGCGTGGGGACGGGGGGCTCGATCAGCTCAGTCACCTCCCCCTCGATGTCCTCGGTCGTGCTCGACCGTCCCAGCAGGAAGGTTGCGCGGTAGCGCTTGGGGAGCTGTTGCACGAACTCAATCAAACGCGTCGCGCTGCCGATCGCGATCACGAGCACGCCCGAGGCAAGCGGGTCGAGAGTCCCCGCATGCCCCACCTTGGCAGGTCGCACCAGGCGCTGGACCCGGTTCACCGCGTCGCGCGAGGTGATGCCCGAGGGCTTGTTGACGTTCAGCAGTGCCGACAGGGAACTCACGATGGATCTCATTTGGCGAGGAGCCGTGCAGTCGGCCTGACCACGGGCGGCTCACATCCCGCGAATGCGGAAATCGAGCAGTCCATCGACTTCGGCCTGCGATTTTCCGGCCACGTTGCTGAAGCGGCGATACAGGGCATCGACGTCCTCGACGCCAAGCCCTGCCAGCAGGCGAAACTTGTGCTCCAACAGCGAATCGAGGTTGCCGCTGTCGTTGCGTGCGTGTCCCTCGGGATACATGACCAGCCCGCTCGAAACGTGGCCGACGCGCGCGTGATCGATCTCGAGCGTGGTGGGGATGCCGTCGGGATACTTGGCGTCGTACTCGGGGCCGCCGTGGCGGAACTCGATCTTCTGCATGATTTCGCGGGTGAGCGGATCGAACAGCGCCTGGTCGTCGTAGTCGGCCGGTACGAGCATCAGCTCTTTCCAGCCGGCGGCCTTCTGCTCGTAGGCCTTGCGCAGCAGCGTGGCCACAATGTAGACCATCGAGTGGTCGGCGCTTTGCCGCGTGCGCGGGTCGCGTTTGGCCGGGTCGCCAATGATGCCGAACGCCGGCTCGTAGATCGTGATCCGCAGGCTCTTCAACTGCTGCCGATCCTGCAGGATGGTGGGGTGGGCCTTCAGAAGATCCATCAATCCCTGAATCGCCCCAGCCGACTGGTGCTCGTAAAGTCCCAGCTTGAAGTGCATTCCCATCACGGCGAAATCGTCGCCCGACGTGGAGAGAACAAGCTCGATGGGGCTGGTCCCCTTCGCGGCCGGTTTCTCGAACAGGCAGAAGATTGCCTCGGGATTGCGGAAGATATCGGCAGGTCCCACGAAGCCGCGCATCGCCCGCCGGGCACTGTTGACCGCCACCTCGGTGCTGATCGCGGCCGACGCTCCCTTGGAATCGGAGAGCTGCTTGCCGGCCCGGATCGCCCGAAACGGGATGTAATGGGCGACGGTCAGGCCGATGGCTGATTCGATCTGTTCGGCCGTGGCGCCCAGCAGGGCCCCGTAGACCGCCGCCGAGGCGATCGCTCCATGCACCACGTGATCGATCTTGTAATTCTTGAGAGCGAAGACCTCGGCCAGCCGTCCCCGGATCTCGTCGATCGCGATCATCGCCTTGACGGTCGTCCGCCCGTCGAGTCCAGCCACCTGGGCCGCAGCCAAAGCTACCGGGTAGAAGTCGTTGTGGCCGAACTCGCCGCGCGTGTGGCCCCGCGCAGGGTTGTAGCCGAAGTTCGTTCCGTTCGAATCCCACTCGCGGGCGGCCGAGCTGTTGGCCAGAATTGCCTTCTCGGGCGAAACTCGCACCTTCGAGCCCAGGCAGGTCGCACCGGGCTTGCCAGCCGCCACGGGATAGTCGAGCGCCTCGGCCCGCAGGACCTTGGGAGCATTGGCGCCGCAGGCCAGCGCCGAAACGGCGCAGGCGATGCTGTCGAGGTGAAAGCGCTCGACCATCTTCCAGACCGACGGCTCGGGATCGGGGTATTTCCCCTGCAAGAAGTCGATCGCGTACTGGCCGATTCCGCGGGCCTGGTTCTCGTCGGGTCGCAGCGTCACAAAACTGGCGGGCATCGCTAGCTCTTTCGTCAGGGAGTCGAAACGGGGCCAAGGTGAGGATTTTGCACCTCCGAACCTCAGTTCGCAAGCGTTGCCCAGGGTCCCGCTGGCGAACGGTGCCGGAGAACGGTTACGATGAAGACGTCCCGTGCCCTCACCCCTGCGCCGACCAGCCTGATATCCATGGATTTCCAGCAACTCGGCCCGTACGTCATCCAGCGTCAGATCGGCCGCGGAGGCATGGGGACGGTCTTTGCCGGGGTCGAGAGCGCCAGTGGAGTCTCGGCGGCCGTCAAGGTTCTGTCGGTCCACTTGGCGCAGGACCAAGGGTTCCGCGAGCGTTTCGAGGCCGAGATCGAGACGCTCCGCAAGCTGCGCCATCCAAACATTGTCCGGCTGTACGGCTTCGGCGAACAGGAGAGCGTGCTCTTCTACGCGATGGAGCTGGTCGAAGGGACGAGCCTCGAAGAGGAATTGCGCCGGGGGAGGCGCTTCGACTGGCGCGAGACCACGCGCATCGGCATTCAGCTCTGCCGGGCCCTGCGCCACGCCCACGACCGCGGTGTCATTCATCGCGACATCAAGCCCGCCAATCTGCTGCTCGTCGGCGGCGGCACCGATATCAAGCTCTCGGACTTTGGCATCGCCAAGCTTTTTGGCAGCTCCGGCATGACGGCCGACGGGGGGGTCATCGGCACGGCCGACTACATGGCCCCCGAACAGGCTGACGGCCGGCCGGTGACGCACCGCGCGGATCTCTACAGCGTCGGCGGATTGCTCTACGCGCTGACCGCGGGGCGGCCCCCCTTTCAGGCGCGTTCGCTGCCCGAGATGCTGCACATGCAGCGATTCGCCGAACCGGATCCGCTGCGGGTGCATGCTCCCGACGTACCGCACGAGTTGGAAGAGATCGTGCGCGACCTGCTGGTCAAGGAACCGGAGCAGCGGATCCCGAACGCCCAGGTGCTTGCGCGCCGGCTCGAAGCCATGGAGCATGGTCTGTTGCGGCGCGCCGAGCGCGATGCGGCCGCCCACAGCGGCGACATCCATACCTCGGCAACGGCCGTCGGCGTCGAGCCCGGCGATCCGGCGCGACCCGCCGGCAGTGCACCGCCCCGGCCTGATCAACAGGTCACTCACGTCGGTTCGGAGCATAGCTTCTCGATCGGCACGCCCCGCCATAGCGCCCAAACGCTGGGAGAGACGCAGGCGGCCGTCGAGTCGGACGAGATCGATCGACTGCCGGTTTTTTGGACCAGCGATTCGGTGACCCATCGGGGCACGCGTGCCAAGTCGCCGGAGCCCGATGCGCATCCTGGCAAGCCGGCTCCCGCGACTCCCGCTGGCGCATCGATCGTGGCGGCCGAGAGGCCGCAACCGCGGTTTGTCTCGGTCAGTGAGGACGAGGACCTCGACGACGCGCGCGCGGCGGCCGGCAATCCGTTGATCAGCCCGCAAACGTTGGTGCTGGTTGCCGCGTTGGTAAGCCTGGGCGCGATCGTCTGGTACTTTCTGCAGCCTCCCGCGGCCGATGCGTTGTACGCACGCGTGCGTGCGGCTGCCGATGAGAATCGCCCCGAGCGGCTGGCCGACTCGGCCGACGACATCAAGGAGTTTCTGAGCTATTACCCCGACGACCATCGCGGTCGCGAGTTGCAGCGCTATCTCGACGACATCGACCTGTACCGCCTCGAGGTCCGATACCGCCGCGGCGGAGCGCAGCCGCGCGATGCCGAAACGTTCACGACGCTCGAGCGCGCCTACGCCGAGGCCTTGCGCCTCATCGACAGCGACCCCGATCGCGGCGAAACCAAGCTGCGCGGACTGTTGGCATTGTATGGCTCCGAGCCCGATCTTTCCGAACGCGAGCAGCAATGTCTGAAGCTGGCGGAGCGTCATCTCGATAAGCTCCGTTCGCGGGATGGGGAGCACGAGGATGATCTGGCCCGGCTCGAACAGCGTCTGGCGGCGGCCGACGCCGATGCGAATCGCCAGGCAGCGAGCCGGATCTACCAAGGGTTGATCGACGTCTATCGCGACAAGCCGTGGGCGCGGGGCGTGGTCGACGCCGCTCGCGCGAAGTTGGCGGAATCCGCGTCCCAGTCCCCTCAACCGGCCCCCGATTCCCCGCAGCCGGCGCCGTCCGCAGCCGCCCCGAACGGAGCGGCGGCCCCGGCCGAGCCGCCCCCTGCGCCCTCGGCGGCAGCCCCCGCACCCGTGGGGCCCTGACCACGGATCCCGAATTGCTGGCACGCTTTGCGCCCGCTTGTTATAAGGGAGCCAGTGCCTGTTTCCCGCGACGACGAGAGGCGGCGCTAGTGGCCTCGGACCCAGGGGAGGGACGCGGCCTAAAACCTCCCTCCTTCGCCTCGCGCTCTCCCCAGTCAGCCTGGAGAATTGCGGTCGCCGCGCCCCGGTGGGCCCGTGCCCGCGTGAATCGTTGAGGAGCCTTCGCGCCATGAGTCGGCATTGGCAATCGCGTTCTCCCGCTACGGCGTTGCGGAGGTTGCCCCTCCCTGCACGGGCGCTAACTCTGTGGGCACTTGCGGCATGCTGCGGCGCCCCCGCCCCGGTGGTCGCCGTCGAAGCACTGGCGATCGTCCCGGGGCAGATCGCGCTCACCGGCCCGGAAGCCCGACAGCAGATCGTCGTCGAGCGGATGGTCGATGGAAAAGCCGCGGGGGACGTGACGGCCGCTGCTACGTTTCAGGTGGCCAATCCCGAGGTCGCCGCGGTCGACGGGTCGTATCTTTTGCCGCGAGGGGATGGCTCGACGACCATCACCGCCACCGTCGGCGAGCTGACTGCGTCGGCCGCCGTGACGGTCGCCGCCTACGGGCGGCCCTTCGAGTGGAGCTTTCGCAATCATGTCGAAGCCGTCCTGACCAAGGGGGGCTGCAATTCGGGCGCCTGCCACGGCGCGGCGGCGGGCAAGAAGGGGTTCAAGCTCTCGCTCCGGGGCTACGATCCCGAGGGAGACTACCTCACGCTCACTCGGCAATCGCAGGGACGCCGCATCATTCCGAGCGATCCCGGGCGCAGCCTGATTTTGACCAAGCCCAGCGGCGCCATTCCGCATGGCGGCGGAGTGCGGCTCGATCCGGCGGGGCGCGAGTATCGGGTGCTGGCGGATTGGATCGCGGCCGGCATGCCGGGCCCGCGCGATGACGATCCGCGCCTCGATCACCTGGAGATCCTCCCTGCCCTGGCGGTCCTCAAGCCGGGGGCCACGCAGCAACTGATCGTGCTTGGGCATTTTACCGACGGGCGCGTCGAGGATGTCACGCGCTGGGTCAAGTACACTGCAACCAGCGACACGGTCGCCGCGGTCGACGATGCGGGACTCGTCCAGATCAATGGCCCGGGCGAAGGCGCGATCACCGTCTGGTATCTGAGCCGCGTGGTGACGGCCTCGATCCTCGTCCCCTACGAGGCCGAGATCCCGCGCGAGCGATTTGCCCAGGCGCCGCGACACAACTTCATCGACGAGCTGGTGCTCGAGAAGCTGGCGCAGTTGAACGTGCCGCCGTCGGAACCGGCGAGCGATGCCGAGTTTCTCCGCCGGGCCCACCTGGACACGATCGGCGTTTTGCCGACGGTCGCCGAAACGAAGCAGTTCCTGGCCGACACAGCGCCCGATAAACGCGAGCGGCTGATCGATGCTCTGCTGGCCCGCCCCGAGTTTGTCGACTATTGGACCTACAAATGGTCCGACCTGCTGCTGGTGAACTCCGAGGCGCTCACCGCGCCGCAGATGTGGTCGTACTACAACTGGATTCGCAACAACGTGGCGGCCAATACGCCGTGGGACGCGTTGGTCAGGCAACTGGTGACCGCCACGGGCAATACGCTCGAGAATGGCGCGGCGAACTTCTTTGTGCTCCATCAGGATCCGCTCGATCTCTCGGAAACGACGTCGGTCGCGTTCTTGGGCATGTCCATCAACTGCGCGCGGTGCCACAACCACCCGATGGAAAAGTGGACCAACTCGCAGTACTACGCGATGGCCAATCTCTACGCGCGGGTGCGGACCAAGAACGGACCGAGCGGCAGCCGGGTGATCTTCAGCGCGACCGAGGGAGATGTTTTGCAGCCGCTGACCGGGAAACCGCAGCCCCCCTGTCCGCTGGACGGCGAACCGCTGGAGATCGATGATCCGCGGGATCGCCGCGGCGCCCTGGCTGCCTGGCTGACCAGTCCCGAGAATCCCTACTTCAGCCGAGCGATCACCAACCGGGTCTGGGCGAATTTCTTCGGCGCGGGGCTCGTCGAGAATATCGACGACCTGCGACTGACGAATCCCCCCAGCAACGCCGCTCTCCTCGACGCGGCAGCCGGGCACCTGGCCAGGTCGGGCTATGACCTGAAGAGCCTGATGAAGGTCATTCTGCAATCCGCGACCTACCAGGCATCGAGCCGGTCCCTGCCGGAGAACGCCGCCGATCGGCGTTCTTACTCGCGCTACTATCCGCGCCGACTGATGGCCGAAGTCCTGCTCGACGCTTTCGCGCAGGTCACTGGCGCGCCCAGCAAGTTTCCTGGTTATCCCGAGCACTGGCGAGCGCTGCAATTGCCCGACTCGAACGTCGCCAGCTACTTTCTCAAGACCTTCGGCCGACCCGACCGGGTGATCACCTGCGAGTGCGAACGGGGTGCCGAACCGAGCATGGTGCAAGTGCTCCATATTTCCAATGGCGACGCGATCAACTCGAAGCTTGAGGCGCCGGGCAACCGGATCGAGCAGCTCTTGAG
>JAEUIK010000049.1 GCA_016793185.1 Planctomycetaceae bacterium
GGATCGCTTCGGCGTCGAGCCGCCAGCGCGATTGGCGAGCCAGCAGCCGGTTATCGGGGTCGACCTCGGCCAATTCGCTCCGGACGTGCGACGCTTGCCGATAGGTGGCCGATGTAACCAGCAGGCGATGCATGCGTTTCAGGCTCCAGCCGCCGTCACGGAACTCGCACGCCAGCCAGTCCAAAAGTTCCGGATGCGTCGGCGGCGAGCCCTGCGTGCCGAAATCATTGTCGGTCTCGACCAGCCCTCGCCCGAAATGCGCCTGCCAGAGTCGATTGACCGCCACCCGCGCGGTGAGTGGATTACTGTCGTCGAAGAGCCAGTGGGCCAGCTCCAACCGCGTCGGCGTCTGGTCCCCAGAGATCTCCGCTAGTGGCGGCAGCACGGCCGGCACGCTCGCCGCCACCTCGGCGCCGGGGCGGAGAAAGTCTCCGCGCACCAGAATGTGCGTCGTCCGGGGCCGCGGGCGACGGCGGACGATCAGCGTCGTGACCGGCTGCGGGAGTTGCTTCTGTAATGCGTCGCGCGCGGCCACCAGCATCGTGTGCTGCGCGTCGGCCGCGCGGTGTGCAGCGCGGACGGCGTTCTGTTGGATTTCGTTGCGCTCCGCGGCAGCCACTCCCAACGAGGATTGCAGCTCGCGCGGGAACTTGCCGCGCGCCTCCTCGCTCAAGGCCGCCTCCCACGCGGGCTGCTCGGGCAGCAAGGCGTCAGCCCGAGCCTGAATCTGCCGTTCCAGCTCGGCGATTTGCGGCTGCAGCGACGCGCGGGTCGCCACCTCCGCGGGCGTGGGAAGCTCCAACACCGGCTCGTCGCAATCGTTGAAGAACGCAAAGAGCTGATAGAAGTCGCGCTGCGAGAGCGGATCGTACTTATGATCGTGACAGCGGGCACAGCCGATCGTCAGGCCCAGCAACACCTCGCCGGTCGTGCTGACGCGGTCGACGACCGCTTCGACGCGGAATTGCTCGGCATCGGTTCCCCCCTCTTCATTGACCAGCGTGTTGCGGTGAAACCCGGTGGCGATCAACTGGTCGGTCGTGGCGTCGGGGAGCAGGTCGCCGGCCAGCTGCTCGATGACAAACTGCTGGAACGGCAAGTCGCGATTCAAGGCGTCGATCACCCAGTCGCGATACTTCCAGATGGTGCGCGGGCCGTCGATCGTGTAGCCGTTGGAATCGGCATAGCGCGCGGCATCGAGCCAGACGCGCCCCCACCGTTCGCCATAGTGGGGCGAAGCAAGCAGACGGTCGACGACGCGCTCGTACGCACCGGCGCTCGCGTCGGCCAGAAAGTCATCCACTTCGGCTGGCGTCGGCGGCAGCCCGATCAAGTCGAGCGTCACACGACGCAGGAGCGTGACGCGGTCCGCCTCGGAGGCTGGCGTCAGACCTGCCTGGCGCAGGCGCGCGGCGATGAAGCGATCTACCGGGTGCGACGACGAGGTTGAGTCAGCCGCGTCGGGCACCGTGGGGCGGACGATCGGCTGGAAGGCCCAATGCGCGGTTCCGCGCGGCACCGCGGCGGCCGCGACTTCGTGGGGCGGGAACGGCGCGCCGGCATCGATCCAGCGGGCGAACAGGTCGATCTCGGCGGCCGCCAGGGGTTCGCTTTCGGCGGGCATCGGCGTGGCCCCCTGCGTGCCCCGCAGCGCGTGCAGCAGGAGGCTCGCGGCGCTCTTGCCGCGGACGATCGCGGGACCGCTGTTGCCCCCCGCGAGCGCGCCGGCGCCGGTGTCGAGCCTCAACCCCGATTGTTGCTCTTCCGGCCCGTGACAAGCGACGCAGTGTTGCGCGAAGAGCGGCTGAATGTCGCGTGCGTAGTCGACGGCGGACGCCTTCGCCGAATCCTCGGCAGCGGCCTCCTCAGCGCCGACCGCCTGTGGGCCGTGCGACCACGGCGCAGCCAGCAGCAGGGCGAGGACCACGGTGCGCCCAGGGAAATCTCGTCGCGCGAACATGGCGTTACTCGCCCATGGCTCGGTCAGTTCCCAACCGGCCTCAAGTGTACCTGTTGGGCGAGAGCGGGTCGAATCGCCGGGGCAACGGTCCACGAGAGTCGCTATTCGTTGCCGACCCTGCGCTCGCCAGATAGGCTACTCAATCGAGTCCTGCCGACGCGCAACCGAATGGCGCCGAAAAACTTTCTCTGGGGGATGCCAGGCATGCTTCTTCGAGTCCTGCTCGTTTTGATCACCAGCGCTGCAAGTGCGGCCCTCGTGGGCGCGCCACGCTCGGACGCCGCGGAAGCTCCGGGCGTACTGGTGCAGGAGTTCCTCCACGAGTCCGCGCCGTTCCCCTCCTGCCATGCCTCGACGATCGAAGAAACTCCGGCCGGCCTGGTCGCGGCCTACTTCGGCGGCAGCGACGAAGGGAACGATGACGTCGGCATCTGGGTCAGCCGGCAGACCGGCAAGAACTGGTCAGCGCCGGTCGAAGTCGCCAACGGGGTCGAGTCGCCGACCAAGCGCTATCCCTGTTGGAATCCGGTTCTTTATCAACAGCCGGGGGGACCGCTTGCACTGTTCTACAAAGTCGGCCCCAGTCCCATTAAGTGGTGGGGGATGCTGATCACGTCGACCGACAACGGCCAGACCTGGTCGGAGCCGCGCCGGCTGCCCGACGGGATCCTGGGCCCGATCAAGAACAAGCCCGTCGCCGTGAAGGGCGTGCTTCTCTGCCCCTCGAGCACCGAGCACGAAGGGGGCGCCTGGAAGGGGCATGTCGAGCGTACCACGGATCTCGGACAGACCTGGGCCAAGACCGAGTCGATTGCCGACGAGGGGCAGTTTGGCGTGATTCAGCCCACCTTGCTGACGCATGCCGATGGTCGGCTGCAGATGCTGTTTCGCGCCAAACGGCGGCAGATCGCCGAATCGTGGTCCACCGACGGCGGTCTCACCTGGAGTGCGCTGGCTGCCACGACGCTCCCCAATCCCAACAGCGGGATCGACGCGGTGAATCTCAAGGATGGGCGGATGCTGTTGGTTTACAACCACACGGCACGGGGGCGGAGCCCGCTGAACGTCGCCATCTCGACCGACGGCAAGCACTGGAAATCGGCCACAGTGCTCGAGACCGAGCGCGGCGAGTTTTCGTATCCGGCCGTGATCTGCACCGCCGACGGCCACGCGCACATCACCTACACCTGGAAGCGGAAAAAAATCCGCCATGTCGAGATCGATCCCGCGCAGGTGGTGCTGAAAGAGATCCAGTGACAGGGTCCGCGCCGCCGCGGACTCGTTTGGCTGGCAAATCCGCGGGCGGACTCTCCTGCCGCGGCGCTTGCACGCGCGGCGCGCGGCGGCCGATTTGCTAGCAGCGGGCTGCTGCCATTCGGCAAATTCTCGCCGTGGGGGTTGGTTTCGCCTCGACTCCCCAGGGGGGATTCGCTATATGTCCGCACCACAACGGCCGGCTCCCGTGGCTGGACGTGGTGTTGCGCCTGGAATTTCGCCTGTCCCCTGCAGTGCGACAGCGCCCGACACTACAACCGGTACACGGCCCGCGCGGCTCTCGTCTTCGTCGGAATTCTCCGGAAAACACAATCGTCATCAGGCACTGGGGCCCACCCATGCGCGGCATCCTGGCGGCATTCTGCCTACTCGGACTTGGCCTCTCGGTCGCGGCGCCGGCCGCTGGCGACGATCTGAAGTTTCGTCCCCCCGAACGGGCGCGCGTCCGCCTTTCGGACGGCGCGGCCGCGGAGACCGAGAGTTCTGGTCCGGACAGCGCCGATGCTGAAGCCGACCGCGAACCGCCGCGGAGTTCCCCCCGCCGCCGGCGCGACGAGAATGTCGCCCCGGCACGCTATGTCGAACGGGATGTCGATTTCGCGCGCGAGTCCGACGACGGCCCTGAACACGACGAAGGGGAAGAAGAGTATTCCGAGTCGGCTCGGGCGGAGCGCGCCGCCGAGTATCAGGAGGAGCGCCGCCAACGTCGGCCCGTAAACCGACGTGTCGAGCACGCCGTCGCCTACGAAGACCAGCTGCCCGGCCGGGTGATGGTGGTGCAGAATATCGAGCCGCTCGGCGCGTCGCCTCCGGGGTCGGTCACGTTGGGAGCTCCGGTGTTCGATCCCTACGACGCGCAAATGCATTCGTCGCTCTATCCCGCGGCCACGCCCATGGCGGCCCCGGCATATGGTCCTCCCCCCGCCTATAGCGCGCCGCCGCCGAGCGGCCCGGCTTCGTGGTTCGGCTTCGGTCGGCCCAACGACATGATGGCCCCCTACTGGCGGCATCGCACCGGCATCTATGGCGACTTCTTGTATCTCCGCCCGCGCAATGCCGAGGTGGCCTATGCGGTGCCGATCGACGGCCCGGTCGCGCCGGTGATCGGCAACGGCGTGCAGAACGGCCCGACGGCCACGGTGAACCCGGGCTGGCAGATGGCCTTCGACGTCGGCTTTTCAATCGCATTGTGCGATACCGCCAGCGTGCGGGCCGAGTGGACACACTTCGATCAGACCACCAACAGCAGCGCGACGATCGCTCCCCCCGACGTGCTCCGCGCGCTCGTCACACATCCGTTGGGGGCCAATGCCGCGACCGATACGCTCGACGCGAACGCCGGACTGCAACTGAAGTACGACCTGGTCGACATCGACTACTCGGGCCTCCTCCGCGGCGACGAAGGGTACGTCGTCAATTACTTTGGCGGCGGTCGCTGGATGCAGTTCGATCAGACCTTCAACGCGAACTACACCGCCATCGGCACGACGGCCGTCAACTCGAACATCACTTTCTCGGGCGGCGGTATCCGTCTCGGTCTCGAGGGTGAACGCCGCTCGTGCAAGACGGGCTGCCTCGTCTACGCCCGCGGTACCAGCAACTTCGTCGTCGGCGAGTTCAACGCGAGTTACACTCAGACCGACGCGACCGGCGTGCAGATCGTCAACAACAGCCTGACGGTCGCCAGGATCGTGCCGATGCTCGACCTGGAAATCGGCGCCGGCTGGACGAGCCGCGGGGGACGAGTCCGCCTGACGGCCGGGTACCTGATCAGTGCATGGTTCAATACTGTTACCACTGATGATTGGATCCAGGCGGTCCAGACGACCAACTACAACAACCTGGGGAGCGCCATCACCTTCGACGGACTGATGGCTCGGGCGGCGGTGCAGTTCTAGCACCGCGGACTCCGCGCGGGCGTTCGGCCCGCTGCGGCCCAGCGCGCTGGCCGGGGGCCGAACCAAAGGCCCGCAAACTGATTGCGGCCATTTTCAGCGCCACGGCGTCGGCCGGGGCATGCCGCCGTCGGTATCTTGCCGCCACGATCGAAGGGCGCGGTTCGCAGGCGACTCGCTCGCGGGCGGGGGCGGTTCCGACCTCCTCCGCAGCGTGCTTCGGTAATTCCACACTTGGGGACTAGAAGAATCGCGTCGCCGTTGCTTTGACGACACGGAGCTGGCCCTCCCCAAACTCTCCGCATCCGCTGACTGCGCGCCCCTCTCGGGGGTCGAGGCGGAAAAAGTCCCCAGGGGGTAGAAGCCCCCTGGGGCTTGAATTATCCTGCGACTGCCAGACGAGGGGGCAAACCGCTGGGTTGTTTGCGCGTCCGGACTTCGGTCGGGAGGCGCGCCGCAGGAATGGCTCAACCCAAACGTCTGCTCCCGGCACTCAGCCGTGTTGCCCACGACAGGCGGCACCGCGCAGGCCACTCGTCGGGCGGCACCTCGCTCGAATGGAAGCGTGAGAGGCCTCTTCACCATGATGATCAACCCTGCTGACTCTCCCCTCCGCCTTCAATTTGAGAGGCTCAACCGTGACCTCGCGCAGAGCTGCTACGACTCGCTCGCGAACCCGTCTCCTCCAGCGTTTTTTCGGTGACCGTGACCGCCCGTCGGCCGACCGTTCGCCTGGCCTGCGGGGCGTCGAAGCCCTGGAGATGCGCGCCCTGCTCACGATCAATCCGCTGACCGGCGCCCCCGCTGAGCTGGCGAGTTCCAGTGAGCTGGTCGCGGCCCCGCTTGCGGCGGAGATCCCGGTAGCCGCCCTGCCGCTCGATGCGCTGGAGTTGAACGACACGATCGCCACGGCCACGGTGTTGGGCTCGCTCCCCGAGATCACGCTGCGGGATCTTTCGATCGACAGCGAGGATGACGTCGACTTCTTCAAATACACCGCGCACACCACCGGCCAGCTCATTGTGCGGGCCCACTACGATCCCGCCGACGGCGGGCTGCAACTCACATTCCGCGATGCGTTCGGGGCAGATATCACTCCGACTGTGACCATCTCCGCAGCGGGCAGCTACTTCATCGCGCCGGTGGTCGGGCAACGCCCGTATTACATCGAAGTCAACGGAATCGACGATGCCGAGAACTTCTACACGCTGGAGATCGAGAACTTTCCCGCTCCCGTTCCCACCGGCGTCGATCTCGATCCGGCCAGCGATACGGGCTCGTCTGACAGCGACAACGTGACCCAAGACACGACGCCGACGTTTTCGATTCAGACCGGCGTGATGAACTTCATCGACGTCGACCACGACAACGTGCTCGACCCGACCGAGCTCGCCGCCCTCACCGCGGCGCAGGCCGCGACCGGGCTCTCAACCGGCATCGCGGTGGAAGTCACGCTGATCAACACCTCCGATCCAGCGCAGGCGCCCGTGGTCGGCTTCGCCGATCCGCTCTCCGGCAGCTTTCCGATCGTGTACCGGTTCACTCCCGAAGCACCGCTCCCCGCCGGTGTCTACCTGGTGACGGCCAACACGCGGATCTTCGATGGGGCGTTCCCCAGTCAATCAGGGCGCTCCGGCCCCTCGATTCCGCTGGCGGTCACGATCGACGTGACCGCTCCCACGGCTCCCGCTCCCGACTTGTTGCAATCGAGCGACTCGGGCTTCGCGAATTTCGACAACGTCACCAACGTCACCCAGCCCGCCTTCGACGGCACTGCCGAACAGCGCGCCAAGGTCTACGTCCTGGCCCAGCAGTTCACGTCGGGGGGAGTTCCGATCGGCACGCCGCGCGTGATCGGTCAAGGCGTTGTCGGCTCCGATCTCAGTGACGGCGTCGCCGACGGACTTGGCCACTGGGAAGTCACTGTCGAACCGCTGATCGACGGGTTCTACGACATCTTCACCCGGTTCGAGGATGCCGCCGGCATCGTCTCGCCCAATAGCGAGACTCTCCGCGTGGTGATCGACACCACCGCGCCCAACACCCCGCTGCTCGATGTGGTCAGCAGCAGCGATTCGGGCCGAAACAACGTCGACGACCTGACGAACGACAATCGCCCCTTCGTCACGATGCGCGGCAATGCGACGAACGCCGGCGGTCCCTCGAACCCGCTGCCCAACGACGTCATCTTCCGGGTGTATCTCCGCCCGGACGGCGCGCTTCCCACCAGCGAGATTTTGGTCTACGACAGCTCAGTCGAGTTCGCGGCCCTGACGTCCCTCTCGTCGCTGACGCGACAGATCACGACCGTCTTGAACAATCCCGCCGGCGCGCCGCTGCCCGACGGGGCCCACAACCTCAAGCTCGAGGTCGAAGATCGGGCCGGCAACATCAGCCACGACTTCCTTCTGCCGATCATCGTCGACACCAGCGGCCCCACGGTGAAGTTCGGCGTCGCCACGGCTCTGACGGGCCTCGTTGCCGACAGCGATACTGGCAGCCCGATCGATCCGGCACTCTTCAACGACCTGATCACGTCGGATACGACGCCGAAGTTCGCGGGACAGGCCGGGGCCGACGCCATCGTCCGCGTGATTGCCGACGTGAACATGAATGGCGTGCTCGATGCCGGCGACCAGCTCATCGGCCAGACGACCGCGGTTCCGCTCGACGGCAACCAGGCCGAGCCTTTGGGATACTGGGAGATCCAGTCGACGCTCGATGTGAATCAGATCTTCGGCACGCGCGACGGCCTGCGGCGGTTCTTCGTCACGGCAGTCGATCCCGCCGGCAATGAGACGGGCATCGACGACGAGGAACCCGATCCGCTGCAGATCCTCGAGATCTTCATCGACACGCAAGGGCCGCGGATCGAAGGGGTCAGCGTTACCGGCTTCGAGGATTTCGACCTGTTCGCCACCAAGCCCGAGACCCAGGGACCCACTCCGCTGGTCGACTCGCTGTCGATTTTCGTCAGCGACTTGCCCGAACGGATCGTCCCGGGCGATTTCAACTACGCGGCAGTGATCGAGGCGCTGGCGGAAACCGCCGGCAACTACCGCCTGGTCGGCGACCACACCGGCGTGATCCCGATCACGGAGGTCCAAGTCCTCTTCAACCCGACGGCCAATGGCAATCCGGCGGCTGCCCGGATCATCTTGAGCTTTGCCCAACCACTGCCCGACGATCGCTACACGCTGATCGTGTCGGACAACATTACCGACCCGGCCGGCAATCGGCTCGACGGCGAGAACAACGCCGATCAGCCCAACGGCGAGCCGAACTTCCCGACCGGCGACGGCGTTGCTGGCGGCAGCTTCACCACGCGGTTCACCGTCGACAGCCGCCCCGAGATCGGCATTTGGAGCTCCAGCTCGGTGCAGGTCGACATCAACGGCAACTTCACCTGGGATCCCACCAACGCCGATCAGACCAACCGGGATCTGACGTTCGTGATGGGGAACACCAGCGACTACATCTTTGCCGGTAACTTCACCGACCTGAACGGCGACGTCGCCGGCTTTGACAAGCTCGGCGTCTACGGACGCATCAACGGCCAGTGGCAGTGGCGCGTCGATACCGACAACGACGGCGTTCTCGACCTGTTTATCAACGATCCGGCCAATATCAACGGGTTCCCGATCGCCGGCAACTTCGACGGCAACCTCGACAATGGCGACGAGGTCGGCGTCTTCGACGGCGTCAACTTCTGGCTCGACACGAACCACGACTACAACGTCGATACCAAGATCGTCAGTAGCCTCCGCGGGCATCCGCTGGCCGGCGACTTCGATGGCGACGGCATCGACGACCTGGCCACCTATCGCAACGACACGGGCGACTTCCAGTTCAACCTCAGCGGCTCGGCCGGCGGCCTGAACGGAGCCGTCAACGCTACGATCCATTTCGACTTCCCCGGCGTGATGCAACGTCCCGTGGCCGCCGACATGGACGGCGACGGCATCGACGACATCGGCCTCCGCGTGGCGGGCGACAACTTCGCCGGCTCGCAGGGCGTGGCCGAGTGGTACTTCCTCATCTCCAATCGTCCCCGCCGCCGCGGCGAGGAAGTCGTTCCGAATACACCGGGGACCGTCGAAGCGCTGAACCATCCCTTCTCGCCCACGCCGCTCGGGAACGATTTGTTCGCCCGCTTCGGCGACGAGCTGGGAATTCCGGTAGCGGGCAATTTCGATCCGCCGCTGCTGCCCAAGGCACCCTCCTCGTCGAACGGCGGTTCGTCGGGTGGCTCCACCGCGACGACCGCAACTCAGGCCAACGCACTGGTCCGGTCGCTCTATCGTGATATCCTGGGGCGCGAAGCGGATCCCAGCGGACTCAAGGCGTTCAGCGCCCAAGTGGTCGCCGGGGCCACCGCGGCCCAGGTCGCCGATCAGCTCGTCAGCTCGACCGAGTACCTCGGGAAGGTGGTCGACAGCTACTACGCGACGTACCTGCAGCGCAAGGCCGACCCCGCCGGTCGCGCCGCCTGGATCGCCGAGTTGCAGGGGGGTAAGACGCCCGACCAGGTCATTGCGTCGTTCCTGCAATCGGCCGAGTACGCCAGCCGGAATGCGAGCAACACCGCCTTCGTCGACGGACTGTACCGCGATCTGCTCGGCCGCAACGCCGACAGCGCCGGGCGCAATTCGTGGGTGGCACAACTCAACAGCGGCAAGAGCCGCACTGAGGTGATCGCCAGCTTCCTCGGATCGCAGGAGCGGCGCGAAAAGATTGTCGACCAGGTCTATCGGCAGGTCTTCAAGCGCAGCGCCGATCCGATCGGGTTGAAGGCCTTTGCGACCCAGCTCGCCGCGCCCGACTTTACCCGCGTCGATCTCGAAGCCTCGTTGGCCGCGTCCGACGAGTACTTTGCCCGGGTGTACGGTTAACCTCACTGCGGGGCCGCTCGCGCGCCTTGGATCGCCGACCGGCGGGGCCCAGGCGCAGCAATCTCGGGCGGCAAGTCGTTGCGCCGCTCGAGCCTTCGTCGTCCCGCCGACTCCGGTCGGGGCCCCGCTTCTGCTGGCGCGCGCGGCTGCTAGCGTCAACCGAGTTGGCGGACCGTAGCGAATATTCCGCAAGCGACGCCCGTGCCGGTGCCGAAAGCAATTCTGGTTGCACCGATTATGCGCACCCATTTGCGGGCCGAAGCGCATCTCGAAATGGCACCCGGGGGGGAAGCTATGAACGCTGCTGGTTGGAAGAAAGTTCGGCGCTGGATGATCGCGGGCACAGCCGCCTGCGTGTTGGGTGCGCCTGCATGGTCCCGCGGCGAGGAGTTCGACGACGGAGAGCGATTGCCGCCCGTCGCCGAAGAACTGCTCGGAGCCGACGAGGAGGCGGACGCCGAACTCAACGATCCGCCGCCGGCCCGACTGACCCGGCGCCCCGCGGCCGCGTTCGATTTTGCCCGCGTGGTCGAAGAAGCCGCTGAAGACGACTTTGCGGCCACCGACGAGGGTGATTCATCCGCTTCCGCTGACGAGGTTGAGTTCGACTCCGGCGCCGAGGTCGACGCCCGGGTGGATTCGCACGTCATCCAGGCCGCGGCCCGAGGGCGGGTGATCCGCGCCGACGAGACCATGTTCGAAGGCCTCGAGGGCGACGCAGCGGAGTACCGCGAGGAGCCCCAGGTTCGCACGGCCACGCGGCGCACGGTCCGCGACGAAACGCCCGAAATGACCACGGCGTTCGACGAGATGCTCTCGGCGCCGGTGCCTCCTCCCGACGAAGCCTCGTGGGACTCCGGCCTGTGCGGCGAATCGCCGGCGGCTTGCTCCACCTGCGATACGTGCTGTGCGCCTCCTTACTGGCGGCACCAGACGAGCATCTGGGGCGAGTACCTGTATCTACGTCCGCGCAACGCCGAAGTTCCGTACGCGGTTCCCATCGACGGTCCCGTTGCTCCCGTGATCGGCAACGGCATCCAGAACGGGCCGACCGCCACGGTCAACCCGGGATATCAGTCGGCGTTCGCCGTCGGCGGCAGCTGGGCCCTCTCCGACTTCAACAGCATCCGCCTGCGGTACGCGCACTTCGACCAACTGACGAGCGATGCCGCTTCCATCAGTCCTCCCGACGTCCTGCGGGCGCTGGTTACGCATCCTTTGGGGACCAACGCGGCCACCGATACGCTCGACGCGTCGGCGAGCCTCAACCTGCGCTACAACATCGCCGACCTCGTCTACGCCGGCGTTTGGTGGGGGGGCGACAACTTCGTCGTCAACTACTTCGGCGGCGGACGCTACCTGAACTTCCAGCAGGACTTCAACGCGCTCTTCTCCACCATCGGCACCACGCCCGTCGACGCCAACATTACCTTCGACGGCGGCGGTATCCAACTCGGCCTCGATGCGGAGCGCCGCAGCTGCCGCACCGGCTTGCTCGTCTATGGACGCGCCAGCAGCAGCTTCGTCGTCGGCCAGTTCAACGCGAGCTATCGTCAAGCCGACGCGACTGGCGTGGCCATCGCCGCGAACAGCTTCGAAGCGGGACGGATCGTGCCGATGCTCGATCTCGAGCTGGGCATCGGCTGGGCCGGTCCGGGCGGCCGGTGGCGCTTCACGGCCGGTTACGTCGTCAATGCCTGGTTCAATACGATCTCGACGAACGACTATATCCAGGCGGTGCAGGCCAACAACTTCAACGGGATGAGCAATACGATCACCTTCGACGGCCTGACCGTGCGGGGCACGCTGCAGTTCTAGCCGGATGGGCAGGAGGCCGCCGCGCGCCGCGATTCGGATCGGTCGCGCGGCTGGGCCAGGCTGGGCGCTCGGACGCTTAGCCGACGTGGGTCTTCGTCTCGCCGGACTTGTCGCGGCTGACGCTGTCTTGATCGAAGCGGTAGAGCAGCCAATTCAGCGCACCCTGCGAGTCGCTGAAGAGCTGGTCGACGCTTGCATCGGCAGCCACGGTGACGCCGGGCACGAGGTAGTTGTCCCCATTATTGCGGGCGCCGGCGCCAGTCCCCAGGATGTTGGCGACGCGCGCCGCATAGCTGCGCGTGGAAGTCCATTCGCTCAGGATCGACAGCAGCGCGTCCTGGTCGAGCGCAGTCGTGCCGGCCACCAGGATGCTGCCGTGCCCTCCCTCGGCGCCATCCACGACCTGCGAGGCGTAGATCAGATCCGGGCCGCCACCGCCGACGATCAGGTTCTGTCCCCCTTCGCCGCCGTTGCCCGTGTTGGTGCCAAACGCGCCGTAAATCGTGTCCTGGCCCGAACCGCCCACGATCAGGTTGTTACCCCCCGTGGCTTTTCGGCGCGCCGCGGGCGCATTGCCGTAAATGGTATTCGAACCGTTGCCCGCGATGATCACGTTATTGCCTTGCTGCCCTTCGCCGCCGTTGGAACCGCCGATCAGCACGTCCCCCCCGTCGCCGCCATACAACAAATTGTCGTGATCACCGCCATCGAGCGTGGCCGACTTGGTCGCCAGGCCGCGGGCGTCGAGTTCATCGTTGCCCGCCTGTCCATGCGCAATCACGCGGCCGGTGACGTTCTCGTAGACCTGCGCCTGCGAGACCGCGGCTCCATTGAGCGTCAATTCCTGGATGCGGACCGTCGTCGCGTCGAGCTGCTCGATCAGCACCCGGTCGCTGCCCGAGGTGCCGCTCCAGATCAGGTCGACCAGGGCCGGCTGCTCGGCGTTGGCCGCCGTGCGAACCGAGTCGATCTGAAGGGTCAGCGAGTCGATCGAGCTTGACGCCCCATCCAGATCTCGCGCGACAACGCTGATCTCGTAGGTCCCAGTCGCATCGAACGCGTGCGAGACCGTCCAGCTCAGGTAGCCGTTGACTTCCTGCAGCGGCGATCCGTCTCCCCAGTCGATGGTAAACGTGAACAGCGATTCCAGGTCGACCGCCGAAGGATCCGCGACCGACAGCGCAAACGACAGCAGTTCGCCGCGCAGGCCCGTCGCCGGCCCGCTGATGCTGACCGTGGGCGGGGCATTCGCGATCTGAATCGACGCGGGCAACGAGTGGACAACGCCCCCGTCGCCATCGTCGACCCGCAGCACCGCGCTGAACGACTCCGGTCCGTTTCCCAAGCCGAGCTCGACGAGCCGTGTCCAGGCGACTGTCGGGGCCGCGCCGAGGGCGTCGCTGAAATCTCCGTCGCCGTTCAGGTCCCAGGCGTAGGTCAGCGCATCGGCGGGGTCCGAGCCCGAGCCGGCGAGAACGAGCGACTCCCCTTCGACGAGCTGGTAGGGGCCGCCGGCGTCCGCGGTCGGCGCCGCATTGCTGACCTGCACCAGAAAAGTCTGGCTGGCGGCGAGGGCTGGCACGCCCTGGTCGGTCACGACGACCGTGATCGAGTAGGGGCCGTCCGAGTCGTCTCCGGCGATCCAGGTGAGCAATCCCGAGTTGGGGTCGATCGCAGCCCCGGCTGGCGCGCCGGGCGCCAGGCTGAAGATCAGCACGTCGGAATTGGGGTCGCTCGCTTCGACCTGCAGGCTGAGCTGCGCACCCTCGGCAACGAATTGGTCGTCGATCGATTCCAGAACTGGAGGCGCGTTGGGGGGGGCGACGTGCGTCTGCAAGAGGTACTCGCCCTGACCCGCGACGGCCTGAACGCGGATCCGGTAAACGCCGCCGGGCGCGGAAGTGAACTGCAGCGCGGCGTTCTTGCCGTCGGTCGCCGAGCCCGCATCGCTGGCGACAACAACGTTCGCGAGGTCGAGCACTTCGAGCCGCGGCAGCAGCGAATTCAGCTCGCCGGCGGAGGGTGCATCCAACGGAGTTTCGGTGCGCAGGGTCAGTTGTTCTCCCGGCGCGAGGGTCACCTGGTAGTAATCGCTGGGATCGATCCGCGGCGGCAGAACAAGGCTGGCGCGCAACTGTCCGGTGAGCGTCAGGTTGAACTGCAGGCCGGTATTGGGCTCCATCACCGAATCGTTGACCAGGATCGGAATCGTCACAAACAGCACGCCATCGATTTCTTGGAGGCGCGCGAGTTGCGCAGACTCGTTCTTGGCCGTGACTTCGGCGAGGTCGTAGGTTCCCGAGAACAATCCCGGCACCGAGTAGTCGAGCGCACCCGTCAGAATCTCGGTATTCAGCGTGGTCGCGGCGAACTCGCCCGCACTGTTCACCGGGATCGACCCGCTGAAAACGCTGAACGTCAGGTCATGAAAAATACCATGGGCAGTCAGCTCTTCGGCAAGCTGGATCATGCCCGCATAATCTGCCTCCATTCCTCCTGGTTCAAAGGTGCCCGCTTGCGGCAGGGCATCGATCAAGCTGCCGCCCGTGAACTGAATCGTGTTTCCCTGGATCAGCGCCTGTAATGCTCCCGCGTAGGTGGTCGACAGGCTGCCCGGAGCCTGCTCTAGAAAGGGAGCTCCCTCCAGATCGCCCGAAATGGCGACGACGCTCGAGTTCGGATCGAGGGTAAAACTCACGGGAGCGGTAAAGGCCGGACGGTTGTAGTTCAAGTACCCCAGCAGGGTTCCCAACTGCGTGAGATCCTGGAGCGAACCGGTCGGCGCGTCGTTCGCTTCGCGTTCGAAGCCCGCTCCGCGGACCAACGACAACACATACGGCACGGCAGCGTCGCCGCCGATCCGGGCGTAGTAAGTGCCAGTCGCTGGAGCGACAAACTGCTGGATCATCTGGTCGGCGTTGGTCAGCCCGGCCGCACCCGTGGCGATCACCGAGCCGGCCGAGTTCGCCAGTGCCAGCTCGAGGTTGCCGCTGGTCAGCCTGTCGAGCACCAGGTCGACGCGGTCGCCGGCGGCAAGCTCGAATGCGTACCAATCGGGGTTCACCGGCGGGGCAGGGGGAGGCGTGGTCGTCGAAAGGTAGACGCCCGCCGTGTAGGCGCCGGTCAGAAGTCGGGCCTGCGCGCGCACGTAGTAGGTACCCGTCGTCGGGATGCGGTAGGCATAGACGGAGGAATCCGCACCGGGTCCGACGCTGTTGCCATCCTCCAGCGCCAGGATCGTGCCTGCCGAGTTCAGCAAGGCGACCCGCGCGTCCATCGTCGAGGTCGAGTCGGCGACCACGGTCACCAGGTCGCCAGCCGTGAAGCTGAACTGATAGAAGTCCGAATCCCCCGAAGTGATCGAGCCAGTCGACAACGAGCGGTAACCCACCGCGCGCCAACTGGTCGCGGCATTGTTGGCCGCGGCCGCCGAGTTGTTCGATTCCGTCTCGCCGGTCAGCGAGCCGCTCGTCCCGGGAGCGGTGCCGCTATTCTCGAGCCAGGCCGCCAGCTGGTAAGTGCCGGTTCCCGACGCGGCCCGCACTCGCGCGTAGTAGGTGTCGCTGGTCGACACCGTGAAGCGATGGACCAACGCGTCGCTGCCTGGTCCGCCGTCGTCGTTACTGGTCACCAACGTCGGGCTGGCCGAGCTGCCACGGTACAGCTCCACAATGGGATTCGCCAGCGTTCCTCGCGACGAAGCACTTCCCGAGGCGGTCAGCGTCAGGACGTCTCCCGCCTGCATCGCGCCGATCGTGAACCAGTCGGAATCGCCGCTGGTGATGGTGCCATTGAGAGCCAACTGGTAGAGATTCCCGCTGTAGGCCGAGAAGTTGTAGACGGCCGAGTTCGCGGCGCCGGTCGTATTGTTGCTCTCCACCTCGCTCGGGAGCAGGTTTTGCGCGGCATCGCTCTGGCCGATCACCGTCGCGATCGAGCCGCCGTCACCGAGATCGACGAACGCGCCGTCCAAATCTTGCGCCGTGCCGAAAGTATTGTTGCTCGCACCTTCGTGAGCTTCGCCTTCGAGCGCCGCATTGAGCGTTGTCGTGAGCGTGTAGGCCCCGGTTGTCCCCGCCGCGGCGCTCAGCGTGACCGTGTAGGTACCGGTCGTGGGCGCGGCGACGTGTTGCAGGACGGCTTCCGACCCGGCCGCGGCCGCGGTGACGGCGCCAACAACGACGTTCTCCGGGTTGCGCAGCTCGAGCACCGGACGCAGTCCGGCCGCTGGATCGACGGCGATGGTCAGGACCTGGCCGGCCAGGAGCGTCAGCGTGAAGCTGTCGCTGTCGCCATTAAAGCCGATCGAGCCGACTGCGGTTGTCTGATAAACGTGATTTCCAACGGGGCCAATCGCGAGCGGCGTCCCGGGCATCGGCACGGTGCCGAAGTCGAGCGTCGCGTTGCCGCTGTACGCCACCAGCGGGTTGCCGTAGACGTCGGTCAACGCGCCTGCCTTGAAGCTGTAGCTGAGCGCCCCTTCGCTGAGCAGGCCGGAGAGCGCGTACGTCACCGTGTTGCCCGCAATGCTCACGCCGGTCACGGTTCCCTGACTGAGCGTGAGATCATCGATGCTGACGGTGGCGGCATCGAGGGGCTCGTTGAAGGTCACCTGCAGGCCGGCCAACGGCAGTTGGGCGGTCGCTCCCGCGGCGGGCACGACCGACGCGACGGCCAGCGGCAGCGCGTCGTACCGAAACGTATTGCTGAATGCGTTGAGTCCAGCGCCGTCGCTGGCGCGCGTGAGCGCCCCTTCGGCCATGCTCATGGTCTGGAGGCCTTGGCCCACGATCGGCGTGCTGACGAAGTGAAACGTGACCGTATCGCTGTCGGTGAGGGTAAACGAGTCCGCCGGCGTGCCATTGACCGAGAAATCGCCGGCCGCGACGCTGCCCGCCACGTAGGGATTCGAAAAGTTCACCACGAAGCTGGTCGACAGCGACGAGATCACCGCGCCGGCGGCCGGGCTCGTGGTCGTCACCCGCATCCCCAATTGCTTGAGCGTACCGAGCGCGTTGAGTCGACCGCCCGTGCTGGTGATCCCATCCATCGCGGGAATAAGGTCGACGCCGCCGAAGATTGCGTCGCGAATCGTCTGGTAACTGGCGGTCGGGGCGATGCTCCAGGCCAAGGCCGCGACGCCGGCCACATGGGGCGTGGCCATCGAGGTGCCGTTGAAATAGGCGTAACCGCCGCCGGCAATGGTGCTCCGCACCGACACGCCGGGCGCGGCGAGATCGACCGAGTACAAGCCGTAGTTCGAGAAGCCCGCCTTCTGGTCGTCATCGTTGGTGGCGGCGACTGCGATGACGTTGTCGAGATCGTAGCTGGAGGGATAGTGCGGCACCGCGTCGTTGTTGTCGCCGATCCCGTCCGGGTCCCCGTTGCCGGCGGCCGCCACGAAGAGCATCCCTTGCTCGCCCGACGCGGCAATCGCGTTGTACAGGGCTTGCGAGTAGCCGCCGCCCCCCCAGCTGTTGCTGGTCAGGCGGATGTTGATGTCGTGGTCGCGGCGCATCATCGTGGCATAGTTCAGCGCCGCGACGGCGTCGGACGTCGAACCGTGCCCCGTGGCTCCCAGGTACTTGAGAGCCATGATCTTCACGTTCCAGTTGACGCCCACGACGCCGGTGCCGTTGTTGCCGGTGCCGCCGATCGTGCCCGAGACGTGAGTGCCGTGGTTGTTGTCGTCCATGGGATCGCTGTCGTCGTTGACGAAGTCCCACCCATGAATGTCGTCGACGTAGCCGTTGCCGTCGTTGTCGAGGCCGTCGCCCGCGATCTCGCCGGGGTTGGTCCAGATGTTCGCCGCCAGGTCGGGATGCGTGTAGTCGACGCCCGTGTCGATCACGCCGACCACGATGTCCGACGAGCCGGTGGTCAAGTCCCACGCCTCGGGGGCGTCGATATCGGCATCAACGACTCCCCCAGACTGTCCCGTGTTATGCAATCCCCAGAGGGTCGAGTAGAGCGCGTCGTTCGGCGTGGTGGCCGTCGTCGACATGACAAAGTCGGGCTCAAAGAACTGGAGCCCCGGCAACTGACTGAGCGACGCTTGCCAGTGCGCACCGAAATCCTCGTCCGCCGACTGCAGCTGAAAGAAGCGCTGGCTGCCGGCCGAACCCAGGCCCCGCACGACGCTCAGGGAGCCCTGCGCCGGCGACCGCTGTTGGAGCCAGCTCTGCAGTCCCTCAATCGGAGAGAAGAAGCCCGAGGCGCTTCTTCCCGGCGCGGCCGAGGGGCTGCCGGTCGATGCGTCGGGCGAAAAGTCCGCCACCCGCGATCCCACACCGATCTGCGCGGCCGTGGCGAGCAGGCTGCTCACGCCCGCGTCGTCGATGCCGACGATCCACCGACCCGCGTAGGCCTGGACTGGCTGGCCGTTCCAGACGATCTGCTGGATCTCGGGCTCCGCCGAACCGGCCGTCACCGAGAGCATCGTGCGCGCTTCAAGGGGTTCCGCGTGCCAATGACGGCGCCAACTTAACGGCTCGACTAAGCGTTGCTTCCCCGACCACCAGCCTTGTTTCTTGCGCAGGCGCAATCGTTCCATATGGGCTTCGCTCTTCCCTGTTCCCTGGCGACACGCGGCGCAGTGGCCACAGCGCATTGAGCTGCTGCGCGGATGGGCCTTGCGCAGCCAAGCACTGCGTGGCCTATCTCCGCGCGGCCTTGCCTTGCGCGAACGGTCGCACGATTTCCCTGTTCCCCCGCGCCCCTCGCGGCGATACCCGCCGAGCCGGATGGCTGCGCCCCATGGCGGACCGCGCGGCGCTTTCGCTCGCGACCCAGCCCGAACGGCCTGCCTCCCGGCCAGTTGGTGCCGCCGTTGAGTGCCACACCGATGGGGATTGGTTCCCGTACCGGTGAAGATTCTCGCGGCGGTGCGGCGAGTTGCGTTGGTATTCCACGCGGTCCAGACCGCCGCCCCACCTGTAGGAAATTCCCCGATGGCGGACGTCGCTCACAATAACGAGCGAAGGGCGCCGGAAGCAACTCAAAAGTAGGGACTTACAGCAATCGACCAGGCAACGGAACGCGTGCCGGTCCTATTGCAGGAATCGACAGACTGAAAATAGCGCAAAAAAAGAGCGCCGCCGGTTCATTGCCGACGGCGCTCTGTGCTTCAAATGCGCTTGCCGACCGCTGAGGTCGGTTGCGCTGATCGCCAACTGTCGCGATGGGCGAACCCTTGAGCGGCGCTCAGTCTTCGCGGGCCGGGCCAACCCATTCGCGGGTTGCCTAACCGCGGCCACGCCACGGGGGAAGCCCCCGGGCTTGGCGCCGCTCGCTCAGCATGCGGAAGTAATCGCTCCGCATGGCGCGCAACTCCGGAGTGGTGGAGTTCAGCCGCTGTTTCTGCCGGGCCAGGCGATCGGTGCCGGTCTGCGAGCCGCGGTCTCCCCGCCCGCCACCGCCGCCGCCACCCCCGCCGCCGTTCCCGCCGCCGCCGCCGTTCCCGCTGGCTTCGCGATTGCCGCGGTCACGATCCCGCTCCGCGCGTTCCTTCTCGCGCTCCTTGCGGCGCTTTTCCCACTCGTCGATTTGCTTGTCGAGTTCCTTTTCCCGTTCGGCGGGCGTGAGATTAAAGAACTGCGTGAGCTGGTTCTGCATCTCATGGTTTCGCGCCTGCTCGCGCGACTGCCACAGATCGCGACGCGTATCGGGACTGAGTTTCTCGTACTCTTCGCGCATCTGGCCGTAGATCTCGCGGCGCTGCTCGGGCGACAGGCTCTCGTCGCGCAGTTGCTCGCGGAGCGCCGTGACCGCGGCCAGCTCGTCCCCCCGGACGTATCCGAATGCCAGCCACCCCGAGCCGATGACCCCCAGGAGGACCCCCCCCACGATCAGCCAAGGTTTGGCGCCTGACGATTTCTTGACCGGTTTCTTCTTATACATCAGTGGCTCCTCACTTCACACGATGCGGACGTGGCTCAGCCGGGACCCCCTGCGCGCCGCGACTAGAGACCGTCGACGTGTCCGTCGAGATATAGGACGTTGCGGATGCCGGTGTTATCAGGTTCCCAGGGAGTATCCGTGGT
>JAEUIK010000062.1 GCA_016793185.1 Planctomycetaceae bacterium
CCCCACCCCTAGCCCGCTAGACTACTCGGCTCCCCCGGGCTGATCGGCCCACCCGGGGGTCGATTTTTTTGGCCGGTCCGTTCCCTGACCCGCTCAACGCCGGACGCCCCGCTCGCGGGGACTTTTGCCGGTGTGCCAGTAGCGAGGAGGCTGTTTGTGTCGCAAGTTCTCGTGCAGCAATTGATCGAAGCGGGAGTCCACTTTGGCCATCGTGCCAGCCGTTGGAATCCCAAGATGCGGCCGTACATCTACGCCCGCCGCAATCTGATCCACATCATCGACGTCCGCGAAACGATCCGCGGATTGATCCGGGCCCGCAAGTACCTGACGCAAGTCGCCGCCGGCGGCAGCCTGGTGCTCTTCGTGGGGACCAAGAAGCAGGCCGCCGAGACGGTCGAGCGCGAGGCGCAGCGTTGCAACATGCCCTATGTCAGCGAGCGCTGGCTGGGCGGCACGCTGACCAATTTCCGCACGATTCGCAGCCGGTTGGGCCGTCTCGAAGAGCTCGACAAGCTGATTCCGAGCGAGGAGTTCGGCGCCTACTCGAAGAAGATGCAATCGGCGCTGAAGCGCGAGCACCGCAAGATGTCGCGCAACCTCAGCGGCATGCGGACCCTCAATCGCCTGCCCGAGTGTATGGTCGTGATCGACCCCAAGAAGGAACGCAACGCGATCAAGGAAGCCCGCAAGCTGGGCATCACGACCGTCGCCTTGATCGACACCGACAGCGATCCCGATCAGGTCGATCTGCCGATCCCGGGCAACGACGATAGCGTCCGCTCGATCGAGCTGGTGCTGCAGCAGTTGGCCGACGCGATCATCGAGGGGAACGCCAACGCGCGGAGTGCGCCCGGCGCCTCGGCCGGCAAGAACGTCGACAAGGACGCGGCGGCGGAAGCCTAGTTCGCCGCGCGTCGGCGGAGCCCGGCACCTCCTGGCCCAGCGCCCCGCCGGCGGGACGCCAGGGCCGCCGTTGGCCTCTGCTGCCGCGAGTTCGCGGCGGACTGCTGGTTCGCGTGCCGCGGACTGGCGCCCGGTCATTCATCCAGTTTTCACGATCACACGATCTTTCGAGACGGAGAGCAGTTCGATGCCAGAAATCAATGCCGCGATGGTCAAGTCGCTCCGCGATAAGACGGGGCTCCCGATGATGGAGTGCAAGAAGGCGCTGCAAGAGGCCAACGGCGACGAGGCGGCCGCGGTCGAGGCCCTCCGCAAGGCGGGCAAGAAAACCATGGCCTCGCGGGCCGATCGCGCCACCGAGTTCGGCCGGATGGGAATCTATGCCGACGTCAACGCGGGCGTTGGCGCCATGGTCGAACTGCAGTGCGAAAGCGCCCCGGTGGTCGGCAACTCCGACTTCGTGCAGCTTGCCAATGATCTGGCCAAGCAGCTTGCCACGGGGCCCGGCGCCGCGACTCCCGAGGAACTGCTCGCCCAGCCCTCGCCGAGCAATCCCAAGCAGACGCTGGCCGATCAGAAGGACGACTTGAGCAATCGCATTCGCGAGGTCTTCAACATCGCCCGCATGGTGCGGATCGACCAGCCGGCCGGCGGCTATGCCCACCACACGGGGGCGTCGGGCGTGCTGGTCGAAGTCTCGGGCAAGGACCAGCAGGTCGCCAACCAGATCGCCATGCATGTGGCCGCGATGCGGCCCAAGGCGGTTTCGAAGGAGGACCTCGATCCGAAGTTGATCGAGAAGGAGCGCGAGATTCTCAGCGAAGCCGCCCGCCAGGAAGGGAAGCCCGAGAACATCATCGCCAAGATGGTCGAGGGCCGGCTGCGCAACTTCTTCCAGGAGACCGTGCTCAACGAGCAGCTCTTTGTGAAGGACGACACCAAGACGGTCGGCAAACTGGCCCAGGACGCCGGGATGAAGGTGCTCCGCTACGTCCACTGGCAGTTGGGCAAGGAAGAATAGTCCGGGCGTGACCTAGGCTTGCGTGGAGTTGCTCGCAGCCCGGGGGCTTTGCCCTGGCTGGCCGTGGGCCTGACGCCCTCTGACCTGTTGCAAAACCTCAAACGGAATTGACCATGGCTGCTGATGCCACGATCGTTCGTCCCAAGCCGCGCCGCGTCGTGCTGAAGATCTCGGGCGAAAGCTTCTGCCAGGCGGGCGAGCGCGGGATCGCCATGAGCGAAGTGCTCGTGATCGCCGAGCAAACCATGCGGGCCGCCGCGCAGGGCGTGCAAATGGCGATCGTCATGGGAGGGGGCAACATCCTCCGCGGCGCCCAGTTCACCTCGGGCGTGTCGTCGATCGAGCAGGCCACGGCCCACTACATGGGGATGTTGGCCACCGTCATGAATGGCCTGGCGCTGCAAGATGCGTTGGAGTCGCTCGGCGCGCAAACGCGCCTGCTGACCGCGATTCGCATGGAAGCCGTGGCCGAGCCCTATATCCGCCGCCGGGCGCGCCGCCATCTGGAGAAGGGGCGCATCGTGCTGCTGGCCGCCGGCACCGGCAGTCCCTTCGTGACCACCGATACGGCCGCCGCGCAACGGGCCTTGGAGCTCGAAGCCGACGTGCTGCTCAAGGCGACCCGCGTCGACGGCGTTTATAGCGACGATCCCGAGAAAAACGCCCATGCCGTGCTCTATAGCGAGCTGACGTACCATGCCGTACAACAGCAGAACCTGCGGGTGATGGATCCCACGGCCATCGCCCAGTGCATGGAGCACGATATGCCGATCCTGGTGTTTAACTACCGCAAGGAAGGGAACATCGAACGCGCCGTGCGCGGCGACAAGGTCGGCACGCTGATCTCCAGCCAGGTGCCGGCCAACGGCGCCAAGGAAGCCACGGGCCGCAAAGCCTGAGACCGTTCGGAGAGCGAGAACCGACATGAGCGCCGAGAACATCCTGCTCGACACCGAAGAACGCATGGAAAAGGCCGTGGGCGTGCTCAAGCAGGCGCTGGCCGGCATTCGCACCGGCCGCGCCAATCCGGGGCTTGTCGATTCGCTGCGGGTCGAAGCCTACGGCTCGCCGACCCCGATCAAGCAGCTCGCCACGATCGGCGCTCCCGAACCGACGCAAATCGTCATTCGCCCCTTCGATCCGGGGACGCTCAAGGACATCGAAAAGGCGATCCAAGCCAGCGATCTGGGACTCAATCCCATCAACGA
>JAEUIK010000133.1 GCA_016793185.1 Planctomycetaceae bacterium
AGGGGGGACAATTTCGCGGCGGATTTCGGGCTCCCGAGCCGACCGAAATGGTCAAACGCTGGATGGAATTCGACGCCGACAAGGATGGCAAGCTCAGCGCGGCTGAGTTGACCACGATGGCCCAGCAGTTCGGTCGCGGACCGCAGCGTCCCCAGGGAGAGGGGGGCCAGGGGAACCGCCGCCGCGGCGGTGGTCGGCCTCAGGTCGAAGAGCCCGAGGTCCCGCCGGATCAGCCATAGCCGACAGCCGCGAGGTTGCGTTGTGCCCGCTTCGAGGCGTACCCGGCAGCCCGTGGGGTAACTCCCCACGGGCGGGTAGTCCCTGGGTGGCAGATGGCCTAAGGGATTGACCTGGACTTATCTCCCTCCAATAAACGCAAAATCTTTCCTAAATTATCTGGACAGTCAGGAGCCGACTCGATAATTTGTGGCTCAGTCAGCCGGTTTCGCCGCTGTGGCGAGCAGCCAACGTAGTGATTGGCGCCGGCCTTGTGATTCGGAGCACGCTAATCGACTTCTGAAGCCGGCACCGTCGCGGCTCTCGCTGGAGAGCCGGGTTCCTGAAGGAACCTCCGCGAACGGTGATTCTTTCCGGTGTGCTCCATCTCGAAGCGCTTCTCGCGCCGGTCTTGTGCTTGCTAGTCGACGTGCATTGTCTGCGCGTCGCTCCAAGCTGGTTCCGGCCGCCTCCCTCGATCCGATGGATGGTGCAAGCGTTCGGCGACGAGCATCCCCTGGCTTCCGAGTCGTGACCGGGCTTCGCGTTCGACGCGTCGTCAACCCGTAACCAGGTGGAAGATAATCATGACTCGTAAGGCAACCTTCGCATTGGCAATGGCCGCCGCGTTGCTGGCGGCGCCCGCGGCGCAGGCCGGATTGATCTTCGATTACACGTCGACCGTCAACGTGGCCACGGCCCCGACGGTCCCGTCGAATCCTCCCGGATTCGCCTCCGCCGTGATCGGCATCGGCAACGGCAACTCGCTGACCTTCGACACGAACTCCGGCACCGGCATCGACGGCACGATTCCCGGCGGCGCCGACATCAACTTCGGCACGATCATCTTCAACCCGGGCGTCAGCGCGATCGCCACCGCGTATGATGTTCTCTTCAATTACGAAGTCACGATCACTGATCAGCCGAGCGGCGATGTCGGCAAGGTGAACTTCACCGGCGAGATCGGCGGCTTCGCCCGCGGCACGCCCCGCGCGATCAACAGCACGATCACGAACTACTCGGTGAATCCCACGCAGCTCGTGCTGGGGGGATCGACCTATCTCGTCTCGATTACGAGCTCGATCGGGCCGGGCAGCTTCTTCGATGGCGTGCTGCAGGGGAACATTAAGATCACCCCGATTCCCGAGCCGTCGTCGCTGATCCTGGCCGGACTCGGCGGAGTGGGCCTGATCTGGGTCGCCCGCCGCCGCGCCAAGTAGCCCGCTGGTGCGAAGTTCGAACCACAAACAACAGCCTGTCGGGCCTCGCGGCCCGGCAGGCTGTTAGTTTGCGCGCTGGACGAAGCGCCACGGCTCGCGGTACTCGTAATCCAACAACTCGTTGGCGGCCGGGTGATTGAGGATCTGCTCGCTCTCGGCGTCCCATTCGAGACGTGCCCGCGTGGCCAGGGCAATGTTGGCCAGCAGGCTCATGGTGGTCGATCGATGGCCGATCTCGACGTCCGCATGCGGCTTGTCGCGCGAGACGACGCAGTCGAGAAAGTTCCGCGCGTGCTGGGCGGTCATGTCGCCGTCACGCCCGGAAACCTTGACCGGTTCCATGCGCGGCGTGCTCTGCTGGAACTGTCCGCCCCGTTCGGGGACGATCTCGTAGCCGCGGTCGCCGATGTAGGCCGTTCCCTGCGTGCCGCGCAGCTCGATATCGCCCGAGCGGAGCGCCGCATTGCCGCTGGCCTCGTACTGCCCGAAGGTTACGAGCCGGCCCGAGGCGAATTCAAAAGTCGCTTCGAGCGTGTCGGGCACCGTGCGGTCGTCGTCGATGGCGTAGCGTCCGCCGTGCGCGGAGATGCTCCGCGGCGCTTCGTCGCCAGTGATCCAGCGAATGGCATCGAGGTAATGTACGCCCCAGTTGGCCATTTGCGACGAGTAGGGATCCCACCAGCGAAACTTATAGGGGGCGATCGTCGCCTGAAACGGCCGCCAGGGGCGCGGACCAAGCCACCAATCCCAGTTCAACCCCGCCGGTGGATCACTCGGGGCCGCCTTGCCGATGCCGTCGGGATACATATTGCTGAGCCGGTACGCGCGGGCGACGGTCACTTTGCCGATCGTGCCAGCCGCGACCGCTGCCGCCAGGTCGGCATACAGCGTGGACGAGCGGCGGTGCGTGCCAACCTGTACGACGCGGCCGTGCTTCCGTGCGGCTTCGACCATCCGCCGTCCCTCGCGAACCGTGATCGAGAGGGGCTTTTCGACGTAGACGTCCTTGCCCGCCTGGCAGGCGAGGATCATCTGCACGGCGTGCCAGTGATCGGGTGTGGCAATGACCACCGCGTCGACGTCCTGTCGATCGAGGACGCGGCGAAAGTCCTCGTAAGTGTCAACCTGGCCGCCGAGCTTTTCCTTAACCTTTAAGAGCTGCGGCTCGTAGACGTCGCAGAGGGCGACGACCTCGACGTCGGGATGGGTGAGAAACGCGTCGAGCACCTGTCCGCCGCGGTTGGCAACGCCGATGAAGCCGAGCCGCTTCTTGTTAGCGGGAGCAGCCGCGGCGCGCGCCGTCGCGTTGGCGGTCGCCCAGGCTGTGGCCCCAGCCAGCGTTGTCGCCAGGCCGGCCTTGTGGAAGGTGCGCCGCTGGATGGATCGGTCGTGCATGAATCGCACCTCTTGGTGTGGGGCCGCGAGCCGGGATGATGGACCGGCGCAGGCGTTGCGGTTCGATTCTAGTGAGCCAACTCAAAGGGTTCCAACTCACGGCGAGAATTTTGGCGAGGCGTTGTGGGATCCGGGCTTCCGGCGACTGGCAATTCGATCGCCGCCGGACGGCCGGCGCAACCGCCGCTACTGTCGGAACAACGTAAACAGCAGCACCGTGACCATGCCGTTGTTGAAGGCGTGGGCGATCACCGACGGCCAGATCGTGCCTCCCCACTCGCGGGCGATCGCGAAGCCCGTGGCCAGCGCTCCCAGTACGGGGATACCCAGCCAGCCTTGCGGGTGAATCACAGCGAAGATGAAGCCGCTCACGCCCATGCTCAGGATGATGCTCGTCAGCACGCGGCGGCTGCGCGTGGAGTCGCGGAGCGAACGGTAGAGGACGCCGCGAAACATGATCTCCTCGACGATCGGCGCTCCGACCGCGGCCACCAGCAGGATCTGCCAGAACATCCAGGGGTTCTCGCTGCGCACGACTTCGACAATCGGATGCGCCGGCACATCGGGGCGGGCAAAGGGATCTGTCGGTCCATCCAGCAATCCCTTGGCCTGCGTCAGAATCAGCATCACGACCAGGCCCACCCCCAGAATCGGAGTCGAGAGGGCGTAGGTCGCCAGCCCGCGCAGCGGCTCGAGCCAGGCGAAGCGCGGAAGATAGATTCCCGCGTCGTGGCGAATGACGCGCCAGGGGACGCCGCGGAACCGCGGCCAGGCCAGGGCGAGCAGCATGCTGCAGAATTGTGCGGCCAGTACGCCGAGCATTTTCAGGTCGCCGAGCGGGATGGCCAGCAGGGCGACATTGAAGAGCACGAACGTGAACATCCAGATGGCAAACGCTTCGGCGTAGATCCCGGGCGGAATCGGCGAGGGGATGACTCCCGAAGAGAGCGTGCCATTGCCGGCCAGGATCAGGATCGTCACGAGCAGCACCAGGCCGACGAGCGCGACGGAACCGGCGACGAACATGGCGCCGCCTCCCCAGAGCAGCGTGCGCTGCGCCGCGCCGAGCAGTTTTTGCCGCGCCGCCTGATCGCGACCTTCGGCGGGGGCGAGCGCCAGACGGCCGAACCAACCCAGCTTGTCGGCGAGCAACTTGGTTTGGGCTTCGTCGAGCGCGGCGGGTTCAGCGGGAGCTGCGACAAAGCCGCGATAGACTTGCTCGAGCGCATCGGCCAGATGTTGCTCGGTGGGTGTCAGTTGCCGATCGGCTTCCGCGAGCTTGTCGCGCAACTCGCGGAGTTCATCCAAAGCCCGTTGCGGTCCCGCGAACTCGCCGACCATGACGACGAAGCGCAGGCGGGCGAGCGGGTCCCCGACATTCATCGCGTCGTCGAGCTGGGCCAAAAGCGTCTGCTGTTCGGCCGCGCTCA
>JAEUIK010000188.1 GCA_016793185.1 Planctomycetaceae bacterium
CGAGCGCCGCCAACGCTTCGGGCGTGATTCGCCATTCAGGGGTCAGAAAGTGATGGATCAGAATCGGGATGTCCCCGGTGCGCTCGCGCAACGGCGGGAGACGCAGCGCCATGACATTAATGCGGTAATAGAGGTCCTCGCGAAATCTTCCGGCACGGACTTCGGCCGCCAGGTCTCGATTCGTCGCCGCGATGAGACGCACGTTGACGCGCGTCTCCTTCAGCCCACCGACGCGGCGGAACGAGCCGTCCTCGAGCACGCGCAGGAGTTTGGCTTGGAGGCTGCCCGCCAGTTCGCCGATCTCGTCGATGAACAAGGTCGCTCCGTCGGCGACTTCGAACAGCCCCTGCTTGGCCGTCGCGGCGCCGGTGAACGAACCCTTCTCGTGGCCAAAGAGCTCGCTTTCGAGCAGCGCTTCGGGCAAGGCGGCGCAATTGATCACCACAAGCGGCTTGTCGGCCCGCATGCTGTGGCGATGCAAGGCTCGGGCGACGAGCTCTTTGCCGGTGCCGCTCTCGCCTTCGATCAGGATCGCCTTCTCGGTGGGGCCCGCCCGCTCGACCAGGCGAAACACGGTCTGCATCGCCGGCGAATTCCCGAGCATCCCGGTGTCGCCGCCGCGCTGAACGCCGTCGACGAGCTGACCGCTCTTCATGACCGATTCGCGATGGTCGACGGCCCGCTGGATGAGCAGCTCGAGTTCCGCCAGGGGAAACGGTTTGGTGAGGAAGTCGTACGCGCCGAGCTTCATGGCGCGCACGGCCGTCTCGATGGTTCCCTGCCCGGTGAGCAGAATCGCCTCGCAGGTCGGCACCTGGGCCTTGAGTCGCTCGAGCAACTCGAGCCCGGTCAGGCCAGGCATGACCATATCGAGGATCGCCACGTCGGGTTCCTGGCGTTTGATCCCTTCGAGGGCCTCGATCGCATCGGCCGCCTCCCGGACGTCATAGCCGCGGCGGACAAACCGCCGGGCCAGCGTTCCTCGAAACTCGGCGTCATCGTCGACGATCAGCAGGCGTGTTTGTCGTGATTCGACCATCCGCGGGCGACTCCCAGCAGCCAGATAAATCCTACGTTCGAACGTTTCTGCGCTCGCGCATACCGATGGGCCGCAAGCGGACTTGCGCCGTCCTAGGGCATAAGTCGTGCCACCGGCAATCACGAGCCGGGATTGGGCCCTGGGGGACAGGAAAACCCCGTATCTAGTTCGCGTAAACTCACTGATCGCCGCACAATCATGGGGGCGGATTCGCACGCCTGTGCAAAACCGCGCGCCCCGAGAGAGGCACACGGCCATGGTTAATTCGCCCCCCGCCCCCTTGCATGAGCACGCGCATGGGGCTGCCTCCTCCGCAACAGGTTCCCTAATTCAGCGTCAAATCGCCGGTAAACGCAAGTGGAGCTGTCGATTATGCGGGCGCCGCGACTGGGTTTCGAGAGATCCGACTGCGAAAACCGCTAGAATAGAGGGAGGTTCGCTGGGGGACCGGCCGCGAGGGACCGAGTCTTCGCGTCGGCCGACCCCCGAGTCCGCGCACCAGGAGGCCCAGCGATGCAGGCAAAGAAGATTGTGTTTCCAACCGATTTTTCGACGTCGAGCGATGCCGCCCTGGAGCACGCCGCGGGACTTGCCCGCGATATGGGAGCACGGTTGTTGATCGTGCACGTGGAGGAGCCCCCCTTGGCCTACGGCGGCGGCGAAATGTACTACGGCGTTCCTGAGCCGGACCATACGGCCGTGGAAAAAATGCTTGGCAAAATCAAGCCCGCAACGCCGGGAGTCAGCTACGAGCATCACCTCCTCGTGGGTAATCCGGCTGACGAGATCGTTGGTTTTGCCGACGACGAGAAGGCCGACATGATCGTGATGGGGACCCATGGACGCTCCGGCTTGCGTCGCATGCTCATGGGGAGCGTGGCGGAGGCGGTCGTGCGACGGGCGAATTGCCCGGTCTTCACCTTCAAGCAACCGCACGACGGGTCGGCGTCCCAGACGTGAGACGGCGGGAGACGCTCAGGACGAGGCGGCGGCCGCCCGGTGGAGCGAACGCCGGTAGCTGAGCACTGCCGCGGCGATGGCGAGGCCGCAGAGACCGCCAAGCAGATCGGCGGCGTAATCACCCCACTCGAACGAGCGTCCGAAGTAGGGCTGCGTCCACTCGTCGAGGATTCCCCCGACTGCGATGACGAGCCAGACGCCCACCGCGTCGCGCCGCGTGAGCCGCAGGCCACCCCGCCAGTAGATCGCCACGAGCATGGCCAGCAAGAAGGCCAGCACGCTGTAACCGCCAAAATGGCCGACCTTATCGAGGCGGATGTTGCTGATGACCGGCAGTTCGATCTTCGGCCAGTGCGTGAAGACAACCCAGACGCACCAATAGGTCACAGCCATCCATACGATCGCGCGCCGCGGCCGCTTCTCGACCGCATCGCGTTCGTCTTCGAATCGCTCCATGATCTGCTACGTTCCTCTGGGCAATCGGTCCCTGGTCGCATTGAAGCATAGTTCGCACTGGGGTGACAGTGAAAACCGCGCGTAGGGCGGGGATGGGCGAGATTCGCCCCCCAGTTGGCTGGCGATGTTCTTGCCGGCTGACGGAAGTACGCGATCCTAGCCGCGGAGCGCCCGACGCGCTTACCCCACCGAACTAAAATCCCCCTCGCGCTCGACGACCTGATCGCCGACCTGAATGCGGATCTTTGAGGTGATTCCTTCCACTTCGTTGACCCCCTTGACGAGGTAGGCCGACAGCTTCCCCTGGGTGATCCGGAGCACGCCGCTCGTCTTCGAACCGAGGCGGAGCTTGATCGGAATGCCATAGCAGTCGATCTCAGCCTCGTTTTCCCGGTGTTGTTCGAAGCCGAAGAAGAAGACGAAGTAATCGTTGTCGCCGCGATAGACGTAGGCCCGTAGATCGCCGCGGTAGGTGACATTCGGGGTCAAGGCGTGCTCGGCCAGGTGCGCATCGAACTTGCCGTCGGCGAACAGATTGTCGCGACGATAGATCACGCGCGAGGGAAAATCTCGCCCCGCCTTTTCGACCGCGACGCGGAGACGAGCGCAGGGATTCCAGTCGAGGTCCACGCTCGGGAGCTCGCCGGAGATATAGAGCGTGCCGCCACCTTCGATGAACTTCGCCAGCTTTTCCTGCTCGGCGGCTCCCATGAAGAAGGCCGACTGGATGGCCAGCGACCGGGGCCCCCGCAGCTGCTCGTCCGTGGCCGCTTCGAGCTCGAACATCGCAAACGAATAGCCCGCGCGCTGCAGCGACGTCGAGAACTCTTCGAAACCGTGACGGCCGCAGCGGGGAATGTCGTGATCCTTGATCCCCCAATAGCGTTCGTCGGGCACCCAGGACGAGACCGCCGCGTAGGGTGCGTACAACAGGTACGCCGAGTCGATATCAAGCGAGCACCGCAGAAAGGCTTCGCCGTGCTCGACGAACCAGCGGTTGAGCATCTGGGCCGTGTAGTACATCGGTGTGCAGTTGCCGTGCTCGTCGATCGGCGCATGCGAGGGAAAAGTGTTGCACTGGATCTTGGTGGTCTTGTCGAGCGACGCATCCCAGTACTCGGTGTTCACGCCGGTAAAGATCACATAGCCCGTCGCGCCTCCGGCCACCGAAGCGAGCGTCTGGAAGAAAGGGACCAGCGGGTAGCGGCTCTTGGCGTCGTAGAGCGTGCCGAAGCCCCAGTTCTCTTCCATGTTGATGCCGCGGCCACGCCGGGCGGTATTGATGTAGCGGTCGAAGACACCCCGATCGTACGAAGCGACGCCCAGCCAGCTGATCATGCCGTATTCGCAATCCTGCTGATCCTGGTCGACGCGGTTCATGGCAAACCACCACTCGGGGTAGAGCGTCGCGTAATCGGCGGGGATCTGCTCGCTGGCGTGATCCTTATGATCGGGCACGTTCTCCTGGATCGGCGGCGTGATGCCGGCATAGTTGGTCAGGAACGGGAGGTCGATATCGAGCCACTCCTTGTAGCGGACGTACAAGTCGCGGCGGAGGTGCCACTGGTAATCGGCCCAATCGACGTACTGCAACACGTCCTCGCGTCGGCGCGGCCCCAGAGGACGTCCCTCCGAACCTCGCGATTCACCCGCCGGCAGCACCTCGAGCCGAGGGCCTGGCACGAAATCGAGCGAGCTGTGCTCCGTCCCATGCAGCCGGTTGAAGGTCACAACGTCGCCGTACCGCTCAGCCAGGAGCCCTTGGTAGTAGCGAATGCCCGACGGTTCGTAGCCGATGTGCCAGGGTGGATCGTTCGACGTGCAGTACATGGTCTCATCGTTGGGCTGGATGGCGATGATGGGCTGGCCCGGCCCCGCCCAGGGAGCGATCACCTCGCGCACCGTGGTACACCACTCTTTGACCAGCGCGTCGTACTCGGCATCGAACGGGGCCGGCAGTTGGCTGGCGTCGTACGACCAGTAACAGGGCTTGCCGTGATGCCGGCGCGCTGGCGGCATGCCCGGATTGAACGACGGCGAGACGAGATCCGGCAGGCCGCCGATGTTCAGCTCGGAGTGAATAAAGGGGCCCGGCTTAACGATCATGTACAGGCCGTACTCGGCGACCTTCTTGATAAAGCCGACCACGTTGCGGCTGTCCTTAGTCCGGCCGGTGAAATCGTAGACACGCTGGCCGTTCTCGAACTGCAGGTGATGCCGCCAGCAGATGTAGAAGGTAATCGTGTTGACGCCAGCATCGCGGAGCTTGGTCAGACGGTCGTCCCAGTTCGAGGGGCGCTCGCGGAAGTAGGGATACTCGGCAGCCACCAGGAAGAACGGTGCGCCATCTTTCCAGAAACGCCCGTCACGATAGGTCAATTGGGACATGAGTTACTCGCAAAAATGTTGTGCGCCTGTCGTCGGAATCTGTGACCCCGACCTGCGTTTTGCTGTAGCCGAGGGCATTGACCTCGGAAAGAACTTTCGCCGGCCGCAAAGTGGCCAGCTCCAGACTGCGAAGATCGGCCTCACCGAGGCCGACTACAGTGAACTTGATTTCGCTACAAGGTTGTTGGTCAGTCGCCCGATTGCCGATACTGCTGCCGCGCGGCCAGGGTGGCCAACAGTGAGGTCTTGAACTGCGGACCTCCCGCGGCGCCCGACATCGCGTCGAGCAATTTCGCGTCCAGCATACCGGTGCGGGTGGCAAAATAGTAGGCCCACACCGGGTAGCCGATCAGCTCGGGCGGGCGTGCGGCGACGATCCGTGGATGCTTTCCCCAGCCGCGCCGCGACAAGAGATTTTTCAGCACGGCAGCCCGGGCGAGCGCGCTCGCCTGCTCCGGCAAAAACGCGAACTCTCCGCCGATCTCGGCGATCTCGGTCCATTCGGCACGCTCGAGATCGGCCAGGACGACATGTCCCGCGTGGACGTTGACCAGAATGTCGAGGCTCAACGTCTGCGCCGCATGTTCGGCGGTGAATGCCACGCGATAGGTCGGCAGCCAGGCGGTCTCCAAGCGGGGAAGTGGGCTCGCCGGCGAGGTCGATGCGCCTGGGGTCGCGCGTCCACCTATGCCGCGCAGCACACGCAGCCAGAACCCGCCCCGCGACAGCCGCTGCCAGGCGACGTCGCGTGCCACCCGCGGTGCGAGCCCTCTCACCGCCGCGCCTCGCGGCGGCGCGAACGCTGTACGCGCCGGCCCGCGTAGAGCATGATCAGGCCGATCAGCAGCAACAGTCCGCCGGCGGAGAGGTTGACGACCATCGCCCGAGGGCGATCCAGCGTCCAGAGCGTGCCGATCAAGACGAGCGTGGCCAGAATACTGAAGAACGAACCGAGCAATAGAAACGACGTGGCATCGCGGGCGCGATTCTCGTCGTGCGTTTCCAACGGCAACTGATTCATCGCTACCGCCCCAGCAATAAATAGATCAGCACGTAGGGAATCAAGAGCACGGTCGACCAGATCCGCAAGTCGCGCCAGCGCGATTGATCGGGTGCGCCGAGATACACGTACCCGCGCTTCAGCGTCCAGACCGCACATCCGGCGATCACAAACAGCCCAATCGCGCACGTGAGCCAGACCCAGGGGGGCAGGCGAATCAAGAAGTCGTCCAGCGGCCCGAAAATACTTTTGAGCGCAGGCGTGAACGCCTTGCTCAGTGGTAAGCGGATGTAGCTCTCGAACCAGTCGGTCATCGTGCAATTGCTCAGGAGTTGTGCAGATGCTCGCGCAGCACCGCCTGGCTGGCCGGATCGCGGAGCACGCTGCCAAAAACCAGTCCGCGAATTCGCTCGGGCGACGGAGGAGCCGTGCACAGGCTGACGATGACCGTGACGGCCACGGCAAACAGGAACGAGTAGAGCGAAACGAACATGAAGATGTTTTCGCTGGGAAAGACCTCGTGGCCGACCAGGCTCAGCAGCGTCGAGAGCAGCACGCCGGCAATCAGGCCGAACAAGCCTCCCCAGCCGGTCGCTCGCGGCCAGAGAATGCCCAGCAGCAAGATTGCCAGCGTGGGACCCTGAAAGATCGACATCGTCGTTTGCAGCACGACGTAGATCGTTTCGGAGCGGGCGAACTGCGGCGCGATGATCGCCGCCACCAGCAACAGGCCTGCCGTCAGGTAGCGGCCCAATCGCAAGGCGTGGTCGTCGGGCACCGGCGCACGCTTCACGCGCTGATAGATCTTGCTGTAGATGTCCGACATGAACATCGTTACGCAGGAATTCAAGTAGCTGTCGACGCTCGACATCAGGGCCGCAAAGAACGCGGCAAACATCAGCCCCATGAGTCCGGCCGGCATGAGCAGCTTGACCAGCTCCGGGACGGCCGCGTCGGCTTTGCTGAGATCTTCGGGCAGGATGGCTCGCGCCGCCAGTCCCGGCACAAACATCAAGAGCGGAATGCAGAGCTTGAGAAACCCGGCCACGATCATGCCCGCCTTGGCGTCCCACTCGCTGCGGGCACCCAAGGCACGCTGCAAAATCGCCTGGTTGCCCGAGAAATAGGCCGTGGACATGACCAACCCCAGTCCGAAGACCACGCCCGACCAGGGGTAGGCGCTCGTATCGTGCGGCAACAAGAGGCGAAAGTAATCGGGACCGGCTCCGCGTTTGGCCGCGATGATCTCCTGCATGCCGCTCCAGCCGCCGACTTCGGCCAGGCTGAGCGCCACCAAGGCGCCGGTGCCGATGAACATCACGACGATCTGCATCACGTCGGTCATGACGACAGCCGCCAACCCGCCGGTGATGGTGTAGAGCCCCACCAGAATCGCGGTGATGGTGACGGCGGTGAATGTGCTCCAGCCAAAAATGATGTGCAAGACCGTGATCGACATATAGAGCATGATCGCCACGTTCGTGGTCATGAACGCCAGCCAGATCACGGCCTGGATCCACTGGACGCCCGCGTTGTAGCGCCGCCCGAGAAATTCGGGGATCGTGTAGACGCCGGCCCGCCAGTAGTAGGGGACGAACACGAAGGCCGCGACGAGCACGGCCGGCACCGAACCGATCCAGTCGAAATTGGCTTGAGACACGCCGAAGCGGTAGGCCGCCCCCGAGCCGGTGATCAGGTCGATGGCCCCGATGTCGCTGGCCACGATCGAAAAGCCGATCGCCCAAAAGGGGAGCGAGCGGCCGGCCAGGAAGAAATCGCCCGTCGACTGCACGAAACGACTGTAGATGATGCCGGCCACCATCATGCCGATCATGTAAGTCGCGATAATCGCGTAGTCGATCGAGGCTAGCGAGCTGGCTTCGGCAGGCATCGGCAGGCTTCACACGGGGGGCGGCGAGCAGTCGGCCGTGCGAATCTAACATCTTGGCGCGAAACTGGGTAGCCGCCGCCAAAGCGGATCGCTGGCACCGGCGGCACCGATCCCCTAAGATTCTCCCGTCCCAGGCGTGCGAATTGCACAATGGATCCTCGTTGCCCGACGGCTGCGGCCCTACGCCGCCCGGTCGGCAGCCAAGACGGAGGTTCGATTCGGATGGGTCAGGTCGTTTCGCTCGTGCTCGGAGGCGGTCGCGGCACGCGGCTCTATCCCCTCACCAAGTACCGGTCGAAGCCGGCGGTGCCGCTGGCCGGCAAGTACCGGTTGATCGACATCCCCCTCTCCAACTGCATCAACAGCGGGCTCAACCGGATCTACGTCCTGACCCAGTTCAACTCGGTCAGCCTGCATCGCCATATTCGGCGGACGTATACCTTCGATACTTTTAACGAAGGCTTCGTCGAGATCCTCGCGGCCCAGCAAACGAACGATTCGGCCAACTGGTATCAGGGCACCGCCGACGCCGTGCGGCAGAACCTTCGCTACATCGAACAGCCCGGCATCGACCATGTCTTGATTCTGTCGGGCGACCAGCTTTACCGGATGAACTTCGCCGGCATGCTGGCCACCCATCAGCAAACGCAGGCTGATGTGACGATCGCGGCCCTGCCGGTCGACGACAAAGATGCCTCGCAGCTCGGCATTATGCGGGTCGACAGCAGCGGTCGCGTCGCAGGATTTCTCGAAAAGCCCAAGACACCCGACGAACTTAAACTCGTGCGGATGGAACCGGGCTGGATCGACGCCCACGGCATCGAAAGCCGGGGACGCGACCTGCTGGCCTCGATGGGCATTTACCTGTTCAACCGCGACACGCTCGTCGACGTCCTTACCAAGACCGACTACCACGACTTCGGTAAGGAAATCTTTCCCGCGTCGGTCCGGTCGCGCCACGTGCAATCGCACCTTTTCGATGGCTACTGGGAGGATATTGGCACGATCGGCTCGTTCTTCCAGGCCAATCTCGCCCTGGCGGCGGCCAACCCGCCGTTCGAGCTCTTTTCGTCCGACATGCCGATCTACACCCGAGCCCGCTTTCTGGCGCCGTCGCGCATCGACGGCGCGACGATCCGCCACAGCCTGATCGCCGATGGCTGCGTGATCGGCGAGGGCACGACGATTGAGAATAGTGTGATCGGCGTCCGCTGCCGGATCGGTCGGAACGTCACGATCCGCAATTCGGTGCTCATGGGGACCGACGACTACCAGTCGCCCGCGGAGCTCACGGCCGACCAGGCGGCCGGCCGCCCTCATTTCGGCGTGGGCGACAACACCGTGATCGAAGGGTCGATTGTCGACAAGAACGCCCGCATCGGCCGCGGGGCTCAGGTGGTCAATGCCCGCAAGCTGCAGTCCAGTCCCGAAACGCCCGAGGCGATGATCGTCGACGGCGTGTTGTTCGTCCAGAAGGGGGCCGAATTGCGCGACGGCTGGACGCTGGAATAGCTGCCGCGATCCGGCGAGTCAGGCGGCGCCCTGTTCGTCAAAACGAAGGTGGTTGCCGAACGGATCGACCACCTCCAGACTCAGGCTCCCGCGATCCTCGCGGCAGAGTCCGGGCCGCAGGTAGTTGTACTGCTTGCCGATCAATTCGGCGTGGAAGGCCTCGATGCCGCGCATCCGGACGAAGGTCGTCGAACCGGGCGTGCCGTCGCCATGGTGCTCGGAGAGGTGCAACACCAATCCCGCCCGCGAGATTTGCATATAGAGCGGCAGCGTCGGCTCGTAGCGATGCTCCCAGTCGATCGCAAAACCGAGGAAGGCGCAGTAGAACTCCCTGGCTTTGGCGACGTCGAAGATCCGGAGGATGGGAATGGTTTGGGTAAAGGCGATGTCGGACATTGCCAAACTCCTTCAATCCCCTAGGTTTCGGCACGACGCCGGCGTGGGCAGTCGCACGCTATTTGCGCGTGAAGTCCTTCCAAATATCGTAATCGTCCCAAGTATGGTTGTCTCCGTTGGGGTTACGGAACCACACTGTATTCGGCTCTGTTGAAAACCCAACGAGCACGATCCATTCACTGCCTGCCGCGTAGACTTTGCCGTTGGGCACGCCGGCGGTCGTGCTGACTAACTCCGCGCGGAGTAACAGCACGTCACCTGCCTTGACGCCGCAAGGATACTCGCGCAGCGAAGCATCAGTGTTGAGCTTCCATGCCGGTTTTTGGTTTCGTTCGGCCATTGTTCGAAACCTCCCCAGTTTGGGCGGCCCGGCTGAGCTGGTACCGTAATGCAGGCACGCTGGCGCACGGTAAGCACCAGCGGCAAACACCCGCCCGAAGCGCAAGCGAGGGCCCCCTGTGCAGCGCCGTAAGGCGCGCCCCTCGCTCGCGCTTCGGGCTAGTTTGCGAATTCCCGGATCGCCTCGACTTCGCCCGGTGCACTAGCCGAGTTCGGCTGCGTGCCTCTGTATCTTCTTGACTGCCGCGGCGATCTCGTGCATGTCCTGCTCGTCCCCCAGCAGGCAGTACTGCGGAACCCAATAGCACTCCCAGGCGGCGCGCTCCGTGACCGGAAACTTCGCCTGCAAGAAGGGGTGCTCCTCCTGGGCTTGCTCGGCGCACAGCCGCCGGCGATAGGAGCCGTTCTGGAAAACGTCCAGCCCATGCACGGGGGGGTAGGCGGCCTGGTTCGGGATTCCTTCGGCGTTCATCGCGGCGATGAATTGCTTGGTCGGCGCGCCGCCGAAGTGGGATTTGTCGTAATAGAAGATGTAGGCGTACTGCCCGTTGCGGGTGCAGCGCTCGTCGTGCTTTTGCGGCGTGGCACCGGGGATGTCGGCCAGCAGCTTGTCCAGCAGTCGGCCGTTCGCGTGGCGGCGTTTCGTCTGGTCGTCGAGACGCGTGAGCTGCACACTGAGGATCGCTCCCTGCCACTCGCTGAGCCGGTAGTTTGAGCCGTAGCTGAAGTGGCTGTAGAACCACTCGCCGGGCAGCCGTCCGCAGTCGTGGGCACTGCGGGCTTTGCGCTCGAAGGCATCGTCGTTGGTGATGATGATGCCCCCTTCGCCAGCCGTCATGTTCTTGCTTTGCTGAAAGCTGAACGTGCCTGCGATGCCGAAAGTGCCGACCTTGCGCCCGCGCCACTCGCTGCCGTGGGCGTGAGCGCAGTCCTCGACGAGCGTAATCTTATGTTTTGCGGCGATCTCGCTGAGCTTGTCGAGATCGGCTGGATGCCCCCCCAGGTGGACCGCGATGATCGCCTTGGTGCGCGGCGTGATCGCCTTTTCAACGAGTGCCGGATCGATGCATTGAGTCGCTTCATCGATGTCCACCATCACCGGCATCGCGCCGGCGTAGAGGACGGCACTGGCGGTGGCCACGAACGTACTGTCGGGCACGATCACTTCGTCGCCGGGCCCCACGTCGAGCGCCGTCAGTAGCACTTCGATGGCGTGCGTGCCGTTGGTGATGGCAATGCCATGCTTGGCCCCATGGAACGCGGCGAATTCCTGCTCGAACTTCAGCGTCCGCGTGCCGGGCGTCCGCCACCAGACGTTGCTCTCGAGCACCTCGAGCACGGCCTGGCGCTCACGCTCGTCGTGGATCGGCCAGGCGGGAAAGGGCTTTGATTTGGACTTGGGACCACCTGTGAGAGCAAGCTGCGGCATCGAACTTCCTGCAGGATTGAAACGGAGAGATTAATCACGAAGGGCACAAACGGGATTCTTGTCGGTCAAGCCCGGCCCTGACAAGGCGCTAAGTTGGAAGAGGGTCTCGGGACGGCCCCACCTCCACTAGCCGATCAGCTCATGCACAACTTTCCCGTGCACGTCGGTGAAGCGGAAGTCGCGGCCGGCATAGCGATAGGTGAGCTTCGTATGGTCGAAGCCCAGCAGATGCAGCATCGTGGCGTGCAAGTCGTGCACATGCACGCGATTCTCAACGGCTTGGAAGCCGAACTCGTCGGTGGCGCCGTAGACCTGGCCCGCCTTGACGCCCCCGCCGGCCATCCAGAAGGTGAAACCATAATGGTTATGGTCGCGGCCGTTGATCTTGCCGGCGTTGGAGCCCTCTTTAGGAAGCTCGACGGTCGGCGTCCGGCCGAACTCGCCTCCCCACAGGATCAGCGTCTCGTCCAACAACCCGCGCTGCTTGAGATCGGTGATCAGTGCATAAATGCCCTGG
>JAEUIK010000687.1 GCA_016793185.1 Planctomycetaceae bacterium
TTGCACAAAACGAGGGATGCGAGCTACAAACACCGCGGACCTCCTTGTCGGCGGATTGGGTGATTCTGAGCACCGCTGACATACGAGGTCCTTTTTCTTGCGCCAACACCAGTTCAACGACAAAAATGCTCACTTTGAGTCTGGGAGGCCGGTCCGCTGTTCCGTTTCGGTTGCCGACGCAATTCGCAGGTCGGCGCTCCGCCGGCGGGTTTCGACCCACCAAGAGGAGTCCCGAGGTCACTGACCTCGGCTACAGAAAGCACCGGTCGGGGTCACAGACCCCGACTACAGAAAGCCTCGCGAATTCGCCGCTGCGCTAGTGCAGGCAGCCCGCCTCTTCTGTAGCCGGCCTCTGGGAGGCCGGTCCGCTGGCGCTGATTCCAGCCTCGGCCATGTTGCCGCGAGGGGCGGGTCGCAACCGCCCCGGGCCCCAGTCGCCGGCGGGTTTCCGCCAAAAACGCATAAAAATTTCTTGATCGGTCGGTCGCGCCGGATAGACTTAGGCTCGCTCGACGCAACGAGTTGGGGCATCTCTCGAACTGCGGTCTTTGTTGCAAGGAGTCGCTAATGCGACGTCAACTGAGTTTTGCCCTTTCTGCGCTGGCAGCCTGCGCGCTAGCCGCCAGCGGCACCGCGACTGCGGCCCCCATCACCTGGAATATCGTCTCCAGCGCCAGCTCGGTCTCGTTCGCCATCCCCAATCAAACCTTCACGCTCACCAGCTCGTCGAGCATCGCGTCGGGATTGATTGGAACCTCGCTCAGCATTTCGCTGCGGGCACTGAATCCCAACAGCGCCGCCAGTGGGAGCACGCCCACGGGCTGGACCATCGGCAACAAGCAGAACGTCAGCGGCTACTTCGCGACCGACACCGACTTTGTGAGCAGCATTAAGTTCCTCAACGGCCCCGGCGCGAACTTTATCGATGGCATTGACTCCGGCAACTTCTCCCCCTTGCCCGACGGCAGCGAGCCGGGCACAGCCTCGGCCGATATCGCGACACGCCTCTACATCGGCGCGGGAATCTTGATCGGTGGACTCAACCTCGATTTGGCGTTCCGCAACATGCTCTACGATGTGTCGAGCGGAGTGATCCCCGTATCCAGCGGCAGTTTCAACAGCAACCTGGCATCGTTCGGCAACTTGGATTCGGATATCGCGTACAAAGCCCGCAACGGTTTCGGTCTGGGGGGCGGGACATTCGTCGACCTGATTGGCTCGGGCTATGCAACCGAACTCGGTGGAGCTTCGACGACCAGCACGGGCGCCGCTCCGGGCACGATCGTCGTGACGCCCAAGATCGGCGGGGACGTGGCCAAGCTCACGCTGCCGTTCAATATCCCGATCAATATGGCACTCGATGAAGAGGGCCTGTTGACGCTCAAACTGAACGTGACGGGCACGCTGGTCGCAACGGCCATCGTGCCGGAGCCGACGACCTATGCACTGCTGGCGATCGGCATGTCGTGCATGGCGCCGGCCGCGATCCGCCGCTGGCGTCGGCGAGGCAGCTAGTCGATTCACGAAGCCGTCCGCAGTCGATTCTTGTCCCCGCCAGCGCTTGGCGCCTGGCGGGGATTTTTTTTGCCGTCGGCGCGGCGAGGATCGAAATGGAGAATGGCTACATGCAGCCCTTCTCCCCGGTACGCCGGGGAGAAGGTGGCCGACAGGCCGGATGAGGGGCCGCGGCGGTTGGCGTCAAATCAACAGTACTGCTGGATCGTCGACAGCAGGACAAAGACCCCTCACCCTGGCCCTCTCCCCGGAGTCCCGGGGCGAGGGGACTGAAGAGCCGGCCTCGGAGAGGCCAGCTACAGCGGGCGAATCATAATCCTTCTCCCCGGTACGCCGGGGAGAAGGTGGCCGACAGGCCGGATGAGGGGCCGTGGCGGTTGGCGTTAAATCGACCGTGACGCTGCGGCGTCGACAGCGGGACAAAGACCCCTCACCCTGGCCCTCTCCCCGGAGTACCGGGGCGAGGGGACTGAAGAGCCGGCCTCGGAGAGGCCAGCTACAGCGGGCGAATCATAATCCTTTTCCCCGGTACGCCGGGGAGAAGGTGGCCGACAGGCCGGATGAGGGGCCGCGGCGGTTGGCGTCAAAGCGACAGTAAGGCTGTGGATCGTCGGCAGCAGGACAAAGACCCCTCACCCTGGCCCTCTCCCCGGAGTACCGGGGCGAGGGGACGCGGAGGTCGCTAGGCTTACCCGTACTGCAACCGGTTGGGCGTGCCGCGTTCGAGCGGGACTTCGATCAGGCGAGGTTTGTCGCCGGTCAGCGACTGATAGGCTTGCGCCGCCAGTTCGGCCGGCTCGGTGATCCGCACCGCTTCGATGCCCAGCGACTTGGCGAGCCCGACGAAATCGACCTCGGGCTGCACGAGGTCGAGACCCACGTACTGCCCCGACTGCGCGCCGGGGAGCCCCAACTGATTGGCGCCCACTTTCAGGATCTGGTACTGCGCGTTGTTGCAGATCACGAAGGTCACGGGAATCTGGTAGCGCGCCGCGCTCCACAGTCCCTGGATGCCGTACATCGCGGCCCCTTCGCCCAAGAGCGCCAATACCGGTCGCTCGGGCCAGGCGAGCTTGACGCCCAACGAGCAGCCGAGTCCCCAGCCGAGCGCCCAGCCGCGATGCCCGAAGTAGCCGGTCGGATCCTTGAGCACTCCAAGGCGCTCGAAGGTCGTGTTGGTGGTGGTCACGGCCTCTTCGATCACGGCGATATTCGGCGGCAAGACGCGCGCCAGGCTGGCCATC
>JAEUIK010000284.1 GCA_016793185.1 Planctomycetaceae bacterium
TACGACACGGCCGGCACTTCCAGGTGGATGTCGATCCGGTCCAGGAGCGGCCCCGAGATCTTGGCCATGTAACGCTCGATCTGGGGGAGCGTGCAGTGACAATCGCGGCGGGGGTCGGTCCGGTAACCGCAGGGGCACGGATTCAGGGCCGCGATCAGCATGAAGTCGGCCGGAAACGTCGTACTCGACAGTGCGCGACTGATCGTGATCGTTCCTTCCTCGAGCGGTTGCCGCAGCACTTCGAGCGTCCGGCGATTGAACTCCGGCAGTTCGTCCAGGAATAACACTCCATTGTGCGACAGCGAGATCTCTCCCGGCCCGGGAATCGAACCTCCTCCGACCAGACCGGCGTCGGAGATCGTGTGGTGCGGACTGCGATAGGGCCGGGTGGCCAGCAGCGCGCGCCCCGCGGGCAACAGCCCCATCGCGCTGTAGATCCGCGTCGTCTCGATCGATTCGCCGGCCGCCAAAGCCGGCAGGATGGTGGGGACGCGCTTGGCGAGCATCGTTTTGCCCGAACCGGGAGGGCCGAGCATCAGGATGTTGTGCCCTCCCGCGGCGGCAACGGTCACGGCCCGTTTCGCCATCTCCTGCCCGCGGACGTCCGAGAAATCGACATCGTAGTGGGCCAGCTCGTCGAACAGCTCGCTGAGCCGTGGCGGGGCTGGGTCGATCTCAATCGCGCCGGTGAGGAACGCCACGGCCTGCGTCAGGCTGTCGATCGGAATGACCTCGATCTCTTCGACGACGGCCGCCTCGTTGGCGCTGGCGGCGGGAACCAGGATTCCGCGCAAATCGCGTTCGCGCGCCGCGGCGATGGCAATCGACAGCGCGCCCTTCGTGGGGCGCGTGGTTCCATCGAGCGCCAGCTCGCCCACCACGGCGTACTGCTCGAGGCGCTCCGACAGCATCTGCCCGCTGGCGGCGAGAATGCCGATCGTGATCGGCAGGTCGAACGAAGCGGCCTGCTTGGGCAGCTCGGCGGGGGCCAGATTGATGACCACCCGATCCTGCGGCCGGTGATAGCCCGAGTTCACCAACGCGCGCTCGACGCGGTGCGTGCTCTCCTTGACCGCCGCCTCGGGCAGGCCGACGAGAATCGTCTTGGGCATTGCGCAGGGAGAAACGTCGACCTCGACTTCGACCGGCAGCGCGTCGATGCCGAGGAGGGAAAACGTCCGCAATTTAGCCAGCATTCGCCCGGTTGCCTTCCTGTGAGCCAAGAGTCACCGGAAGGGTTCGCCCACGGGGTATTGTCGGGGGCGGGAGCAAGGACCGCAAGCGTGGAACGCTACGATCTAGAAAGGTAGAATTGAGAGAGTTACCGCACTCGAGGTGAATCCTCATGACCTGGCAAGACCGAATTACCGTTGACCCGGCCATCTGTCATGGCAAGGCCTGCTTACGGGGCACACGCGTGATGGTTTCGGTGGTGCTCGACAATCTGGCCGCGGGCGAGCCGATTGATCGGATCATGCGCGGCTACAATTTGCAGCGTGAAGACGTCAACGCGTGCATGCAGTATGCCGCCGAGTTGGCTCGCGAGACGGTGATTCCCTTCACCCCCGGCTCAGCTTGATGCGTCTCAAGGTTGACGAAAACCTGCACGTCGAGGTGGCCGACCGGCTTGCCGCCGCGGGACACGATGTCCATACGGTGGCTTCCGAGGGATTGCGGGGAGCCGAAGACACCGCGATCGTCGAACGGTGTCGTGCCGAGGATCGAGCCCTCGTTACTCTCGACTTGGACTTTGCTGATATCCGCAGCTATCCACCGGCGGATCATCCAGGAATGATCGTCCTGCGCGTCTCAAACCAAAGCCGAGGCTGGGTTCTCAGCGTCATCGATCGCTTGATCGTGCTGCTCGAGAGCGAACCGGTGTTGCATCGATTGTGGGTCGTATCGGAATCCGATTTGCGCATCCGCAGTTGAGCGGCTATGCGTGCCTCGCCTCAGTCAGGTGGGCAAGCTGCTCCAGGCTAGTTAGTTGTCGTCCCAGAACTGATGGATCTGGCGAACTTGGATTTCAGGGCGAAGCTGCAACGTCATTCGCTGGCTGTCGCTGTAGAGTATCTCAACGGCCTCACCGTCGGCGAACCTCGAAATGCGGATATCGAGAACGCTTAACGCCGAAACGATGAACACCAGTCGGCCATCCACGTGCAACTCAAACGTGAAATCTCGATACGCAGGCGATACCGAGAAGACCACGCGTTGATTACCGGAACGGTATTCGTAGGTCGCCGTGTTGCCCCACCACGTCTCATTGGGCTCTAGCAAAACGGGCTCGCACTCGAAGAAGCCTAACAGCTCCCAATCCTGGGCGGAGATGCCATCGGCCATGAATGCTACTCGGAAAGCCACTGGGCCG
>JAEUIK010000302.1 GCA_016793185.1 Planctomycetaceae bacterium
TTCAACTACGTCGGCATCCCGGCCGAGGACTCGCCGATGCGGCTCGATCTGGAGGAAGCCGCCGCGAAGGTCGGCCGCGAGGTCTTCGTCGTCAATGCGGCGCTCACGCCGACTGCCGCGCCGGTCCGCTTCTTTTGCGGCGATCCGGTGCAGGCCATGCGCGCCGGCGCGCAGTTCGTGCGGGCGCATACCGAAGTCGTCGTGCCCGAGCGGGCCGACGTGGTGATCGCCAACTCCTCGCCCTTCGACGCCGACCTGCGCCAGGGTATGAAGTGCGTGGGGAACACCTTCTTCGCGGCGCGGCCGGGAGGCGCGATGCTGGGCTTCGTCCGCTGCACCGAAGGGCGCGGCGATCTGCCGCTCCCCCCCCTCACGCTCCCGTACGGCTGGATGCAGCGCCTCGTGCGATTCCTCGGGCAGCAGCGGATCATGCCCCTGGTGAACGTGATCAAGAAGTTCGACCCCATCGAGCAGAAGTTCCTGGCGCATTTCGGCCTGCAGATGCTGCATCGCAATGATATTTGCATCTACAGCGAGAATCTCGAGCCGAACGTCGGCAAGAAGCTCGGCATCGTGCGACAGTACCAGCAGATCGACCGGATGATCGCCGAGACGGTCGAACGCGTCGGCCGCGAGGCCACGGTGGCGGTCTTCCCCCAGGGAGGCGTCACCTACTCGCGCGGCCCGCGGCTGCAGGTGGCGTGAACGCCATGAGTCGCTCGCGGTTTCGCTTCGACCTGCTCCGCGCAGAAAACTCCGAGGCGTTGGGCCACCGCGCCCGCCTCGGCCGATTGACCACGCCCCATGGCGTCGTGCAGACGCCCGCCTTCATGCCGGTCGGCACCCAGGCGACGGTCAAGGGACTGACGATCGACCAGGTCCACTCGACGGGCGCCGAGATCCTCCTCGGCAACACCTATCACCTGGCCCTCCGCCCCGGCTCGGAGTTGATCGCCGCACTCGGCGGCCTCCACCAGTTCATGGGCTGGACCGGCCCGATCCTCACCGACAGCGGCGGCTTTCAACTCTTCAGCCTGGCGCAGAACTCGAAGGTGACCGACGAGGGTGCCGTGTTCCGTTCGCACATCGACGGCAGCCTCATGCAGTTGACGCCCGAGGATGCGGTGCGCATTCAGGAGGAACTCGGCAGCGACATCGCCATGGTGCTCGACCACGTGATCGGGCTGCCGAGCCCGCCCGAGAAGATTCGCGACGCCGTCGCGCGCACCATCCGCTGGGCCGACCGCTGCCGGGCCGCGGCGCGACGGCCGGAGCAGACGCTGTTCGCCATCACCCAAGGAGGGCTCGACTGCGACCTCCGACTCGCTTGCACCGAGAAGCTGGTGGCCCTCGACTTCGCCGGCTACGCGATTGGCGGGCTCTCCGTCGGCGAACCCCCGGAAGAGATGTACCGCGTGCTCGACGCGACCGTCCCCGCGCTCCCCGCCGAGCGGCCGCGGTACCTGATGGGGGTGGGACGCCCGCAAGACCTGGTCGAGGGGATCGCCCGCGGGATTGACATGTTCGACTGCGTGATGCCGACGCGAAATGCCCGGAATGCGCTGGCCTTCACGCGGCAGGGGCCGGTTCGACTCCGCAACCTCAAGCACGCGCGGGATCCGCGGCCGTTGGAGGAGGACTGCCCCTGCCCCGCTTGCCGGCACAGCCGGGCTTATCTGCGGCACCTCTTTCTGGCCCGCGAGATGCTCGGTCCGACGCTGTTGACCTTGCACAACCTGACGTACTATCAGCGGTTAATGGCCGCCGCCCGCGCGGCGATCGCGGCGGGCGAATTTGAGACCTGGCGTCAGGCGCAACATCGCGATTGGGCCGGATCGGCCAGAGACCCAACCGACAGCACCGCCGACGATACGGCGTCGGGACCTGAGTCGAGCGATTCCTAGGAGCAAGGTGCGGCTCGCTGCCCTTGCCGACCTGACCATCAAATCTTATGATGCGAAACCATACCGACTTACGGCGCAATGGGCCGTGCGGGGAAGGCGCGCCGGAGGTGGTTCGCAACGCGTGGGCAGGGCTCAAGTGGGCGGTGCTCATCTGAGTCGGCTCCGCTGCGACCGTTCGACAAACCAGGCAACGTGCCCGGGGGGTGAACGTCGTCAGCGGCGGTCCCACTGAACCGGTCTACCCATTGAACGTTGGGTTGCTCCGCCTCGCGATCGCTTTCCCAGCGCGCTTGCACGGTGACGCGCGCCGGGGGTCTTGGAGGCCAATCGATTTGCATCGGTTCGCGGGTATGGAGTTTTGAGGATGTGCATATGAGTCCCGGTCACCTGCCCCAGTGGCTGCTGTGGGCGCAGCAGAACGCCGCCCCGCAACCGCCGGCCGCGAATCCCATCGGAATGATCCTGCCGATGCTGGCGATCGGCCTGCTGATGTGGGTGATGCTCATCCGCCCGCAGCGGCGCGAGCGCGCAGCGCGCGAGGCGATGGTGGCCGCGCTCAAGAAGAACGATCGGGTGATCACCGTCAGCGGGATCTATGGAGTCGTCACCAATGTTCGCCCCGAGGCTGACGAAGTCACGGTGCGGGTCGACGACACCTCGAATACCCGCATTCGGATGACGATGAGCTCGATTTTGCGTGTGCTGGGAGACGACCAACCCGCGGACAAGCCTTCCGCCAGTTGAACCTACAGGACTGCCTGCAATGCCCACGTTCCTGAATATGCTGCTCGTGATCGCCGTGATCGTCGTCCCGTTCGTGGTCGGGGGAATGCTGGCGCGCCGCTGGCGGATGCCCGACTACGGCTGGCAGGTCGGGCTGATCCTCTTTGCCCTGACGGCCGGCGGACTGGTGGCGTTCAACGCCTTCACGAATCCCCAAGGCGGGCTGAAGCTGGGGATCGACCTCCGCGGCGGCGCCATCCTGGTGTATGAAGTTTCGCCACCGGAAGCCACGGCCGAAAGCAAGGCCGCTGGCGATCCGCAGTCGTTCTCGATCGACAAGGTCGTCTCGGCCGTCCAGCGCCGCGTCAACCCGGGCGGCGTCAAGGAAGTCTCGGTTCGCCCCTTCGGCGAGCGGCAGATCGAAATTATTATTCCCGAGGCCGACCAGGCTGAGGTCGATCGCATCGAGCGGCAGATCAGCCGGGCCGGCACGTTGGAGTTTCGCATCCTGGCGAGCCGTCGCGATTCGCGCCACGATCAGGCGATCGAGCAGGCCCAGCGGACGACGGGCAACACCGTCCGCATCGGCGATCGCGTGGTGGCTCGCTGGCTCCCCGTGGATGCCGAAGAAGAGCGCAACATCGAACAGAACCCCGAGTTCCTCACGCGCCGCGACCGCAACGGCCGGTTGCAGGTCCTGGTGATGATCGAGCGGTCGCCAGCGGTGACGGGGGCCTACCTGAGCGCGGCCCGCCCCGACGTCGACGAATACGGCAAGCCGAGCGTGACGTTCGGCTTCAATGCCACGGGGGCCCGCCTCTTTGGCCGGCTGACGAGCGACAACCTGCCGGAAGCCGATGGCCGGCTGGTGCGGCACCTGGGCATCGTGCTCGACGGCAACCTCGCCTCGGCTCCCACGATTCAGAGCACGATTACCGACTCCGGCCGGATCACGGGCAACTTCACCCAGCAAGAAGTCGAGGATCTCGTCGGCGTGCTGCGCGCCGGCAGCTTGCCGGCCACCCTCAGCGAGGAACCGATCTCGAGCCTCTTGATCGGCCCCACGCTCGGCGCCGATACGATCGAGCGCGGCAAGTGGGCGATGATCGCCTCGGTGCTGGTCACGATCGTCTTCATGATCGTCTATTACCGCTTTGCCGGCATCGTGGCCTCGGGGGCCGTGCTGACCAATGTGTTGCTGACCGTGGCCATCATGATCCTGATCAAGGCCACCTTCACGCTGCCGGGTCTGGCGGGTCTGGCGCTGACCGTCGGCATGAGCGTCGACGCAAACGTGCTGATCTACGAACGCATCCGCGAAGAGCTCGCCCGCGGCGCGGCCCTGCGGATGGCGATTCGCAACGGCTTCGATCGCGCCATGAGCGCGATCGTCGACTCGAACATCACGACCCTGATGACGGCCGTCGTGCTCTACGTGCTGGGCACCGACCAGGTCAAGGGCTTCGCCGTGACGCTGTTCCTCGGCATCTCGATCAGCTTGTTCACGTCGGTCTTCTGTGCCCGCGTGGTCTTCAA
>JAEUIK010000308.1 GCA_016793185.1 Planctomycetaceae bacterium
CGATCGCGAGACTTTTTCGCGGCAATTTCGTCCCGAATTCATTAGCAACGGCCGTAACACGTTACGGCGCGGACCACCGCGCGGCGGCAGGGCTCCCCTCGTCTTGACGCTCGCGCAACGACGCTGTTAGACTCCGCCGCGCAAAGCCCAGGCGGGGGTGGGAACAATTGCGAACTTCCGGCCAACCGCGAATGGAGTCGAGGTGCCTATCGTGACTAAGACCATTGGAATCGTTGAAGCGCGCAGCTCAAATCGTCTGCCGACGGAAAAGGTCGCCCGCAAGTTGGCTGGCAAGTCCGTATTGGAATGGTCGGTGCGTCATGCCACCGATTCGCTCCGACTCGACGGAGTGGTCGTTGCGGCCGATCGCGACGCTGTGGACTGGATTCGTGACCTGGTGCCGGCCGACGTGCCTGTGGTCGTCGGCAGTCCGCGCGACGCCTTGCATCACTTCACGACCGTCTTGGGACAATTCCCGGCCGCAGCCGTGGTGCGGATTCCCGGCGACAACCCGTTCCTTGACCCTGCCTTGATCGATCGGCTGGTCGCCACCGCGAGCCAGCACCCCAACTGCGACTACATCAGTTATCACACGCAGGCCGGCCGGTGGGCGATTCACGCGCCGCTCGGGCTGTTGGCCGAATGGTGTCGCGCCGACGCGCTACGACAAGCCGATCGCGAAGCCACTGAGACGATGGACCGCGAGCAAGTCACGCGGTTTCTCTATTCGCATCCAGAGCGCTTCGCGGCGCGTTGGATTCCCGCTCCCGATCCGCTCGACCGTCATGACCTGCGCCTGGCGCTGGTGGTCGAAGAAGACTGGGAGCATGCCGAGGCAATTTTCGACGCCCTGGGTCACGATGGTCTGGACTGGCAACGGATTGCCGGTTTCCTGGCGCAACAGCCGGCCCTGCGCGAGCGCATGGCCGAGTTGAACCGCGCCGCCGTCGCGGCCTGAATTCTCTCGGCCACGAGGGATCGCCATGCTGCTGCACTACGCTCGGCGCCAGCCGGCCGACGAGTCGAATGCTCGAGAGTTCGCCGCGGGCCTCCCGGGGCCAGGCTCGGCGAGCAGCGAGCCCCCCTTTCCGTGCCAGACGATCGTGCGGTTCCTGCCGCGCGCCGAGCAACCGGCGCAGCAAACCGGCGCGAAGCGCCCGACGCTGCCTCCCCGCGGGAAGATTCGCGGCCTGATCCTCGACGCCGACCTGCTGGTGTCGAATACGGCCGCCTGGTGCCGGGAACTGTCGCTCCTGCTCGCCCACGTCGGCTGTGACGGCGCCGCCGAATTGCAGCACCGGCTGTGGCGGAACCGCTGCCTTGCCGAAGCGTTTCGGGGGCGCCGTGAGTTGGGCGACTGCCTCGATGCGTTTCTGCACACGCTGCCGCTCTCCCGCGGCCGCCGCGATGAGGTGCTGGCCGCCAGCCTGGCACAATGGCGCGAAGTGCAATCCGCGTTGCGCCCGCTGCCGGGCGTGCGGAAGACACTTCGTCGCCTCGCGGCCCACGGTGCAAGACTGGCCATGATCAGCGATAGCGCCTCGTGCGGTGCAGAACTCGCGACACAACTTTCGGCCGCCGGCCTCGGCGACGTCTTCGCCGCGGTGGTCACCTCAGTCGATGTCGACTGCGTGCTGCCCGACGCCGAGATCTATCGCGTCGCGACCGCCAGGCTCGGCTTGTCGTCCGCCGAAACGCTCTGCGTGGCCGAGACCAGCGCTTTGTGCGCGACCGGGGCCACGAATAACTGCGCCGCCGACGGGAGCCACATGCCGGCCGAACAGGGCTGGCACATCGGCCGGCTGGATGATTTGACCGTGCTCTTCGACTCGTTTGCGGAGTTGGCCAGGGCGGGCTGAGCACCGTCTCCGGAACTGTGGGCTGACCCGCCAGGATTGCCACCGTGCCCGAAGCTATCGCGCTGCTCGAGCAACCGCCGACCGGGGTGCGCGTGCGCGCTGGGCAGGGTACGAGTGCCGAGCCCGCAGCAAGCCGCGCCCCGGCGGTCGCCGGCAAGCAGCATCCGGCCCCGCTCTCGGGCTGGCGGCGCGTCGCCCGCGATACGTTGTATGTCGGGAGCGCCACGGCGATCGGCCATGTGCTGGCCGCGGCGACCAGCTTGCTCCTCCGAATTCTGCTCGATCCGGCCGAAATGGGGATTTGGCAGGGTTTGAAGGTCGTGCTCAGCTACGCCAACTACACGAACCTGGGGACCAGCAAGGCAGCGGCGCGCGACCTCGCAATCGCGCGCGGCAAAGGAAACCTCGAGCTCGCCCGCCGCTCGACGGACCTGGCGTTCACGTTCAACACCCTGTCGAGCATTGGCTACGGCGTGTGCATCCTGGGGGTGGCGGCCTGGATTGCGATCAGCTCCGCGGGCCCCTGGCGTTGGGCCTGGTGCGGGGGGCTGACGGTCGTCGCACTGCTGGTGGTTGTGCAGCGCCATGTCACCTTTCAAATCACGCTGCTGCGGTCGCTGCAATCCTTTGCGACCACGTCGCGCATTTCGGTGCTCGAAGGGGCCCTGACCCTCGCCGTGGCCGTTACAGCCACCTGGTGGTGGGGCCTGCCAGGGCTCTACGCCGGAACCCTGCTGGTGTTCGTCGCCACCTGGTTCTGCCTCCGCGCGGCGGGTGCGCCGCGTCTGGGATGGTGCTGGAGTGCGGGCGAAGTGCGGCAACTCATCGGCGTCGGCGGCCCGATGCTGCTCGTGGGACTGCTGACGAGCCTCTTTCGTTCGCTCGACAAGCTGCTCATCCTCGGCTTGATGGACGACGGCGAGTTTCAGCTCGGTTGCTATTCGCTGGCGATCCTGGCGACGACGCAGTTGACGGGCGTGGCGAGCATGCTGTCGATCGTGATGGGGCCCCGGTTTGCCGAGTTGCTGGGCCGCGCGGATGACGCGCGGCTGGCCGCCCGCCTGGCAGCCCGCACCGTCGAGTTGCAGGCCCTCATCATGGCGGGGGCTGGCGGCGCCGTGATCCTGCTGGCGCCGCCGCTCTTTGCGCGGCTGCTTCCGGAATACGCCGCCGGGCTGGCTGCGCTCGTCTGGCGCACGCCCGGCCTGGTTGCTTTCGGGCTCACGCTGCCCATCAGCGGGTATCTCGTGGCGGTGAATCAGCAAGGGCGAGCGTTGGCCGCCCTCGGAATTGCCCTGGGCATGGCAGCAGTTGGCTCGGCGCTCGCGCTCGGTTGGGGCGGCGACTTGTCGGGCCTGGCGCTGGCGATGACGGTCGCCGACCTGGCGCAATTGGTCGCGCTCGCGTGGTTGGCGTTTGGGCAGGATTTCAGCGCGAGGCAGTGGGGGCGGACCGCTGCCATGGCGGCGTTATTGCTGATACCTGCACTCGGGATGGCACTGGGGAGCGAAGCCATGTTCCCTGGCGCGACGTGTCCCTGGCACATCACGCTCGCCAAATGCGGTTTCTTCTTGCTGGTCTGGTCCGGGAGCGCATGTGCCGCCTGCTTCCTCGGAGGTTGGAGTCAGGCCTGGCGACGGGAGAGAACCGAATGGTAAAGCACCCTCCCACCGCCCCCGGCGACAGCACAGCAACCCGACTGCCGCTGGCCGAACTCGAGCGGCGCTGCCAGAAGCTCAAACATCGTGAGATCGGCACCTGGATGGCGCGCCGCGTGAGTCGCCCCGCGGCCCTGCGCATTACCTGGCTGATAAGCCCCTGGGGAGTTTCGGCGCACCTGGCCACGCTCTCGGCCTGGGGAATCGGCTTTGCCGCGGCGATTGCTTTTGGGTGGGGAAGCCCCGGGGGTTGGTTGCTCGGGGCCGCGCTCTGGCAGCTCTTCTATTTGTTCGATCACGTCGACGGCCAACTGGCACGCTTGCGCCGAACCGAATCCCTCGACGGTGCGCAGCTCGATTATTGGATGCACCACGCGGTGCACCTGGCCCTTCCCTGCGGGATGGGTTTCGGACTTTTCGCGAGCGCCGCCGAGCCCCGGTGGCTGATCGTCGGGTTTGCGTGGGGACTGGCACTGCTGTTGGTCGGCCTGGAAGCCGACACCCGCGCCAAAGCGTTCATGCTCCGGCTCAAGCGACTCTCGGGCGAACTGCGTGTTATAGGGGGCGGAGGTGGCCGTCCGGCGCCGGCGGAGCGTCCGCCGCGCGCGCTCGGAAAACTCGGCAAGTGGGCACTGCGTAAGGGGCTCGAAGTTCATGTGCTGATGAACATCGTG